>NZ_CDRRQU010000044.1:0-17673 GCF_977044495.1 Cetobacterium sp.
GGGAATCTCTCTTCCTCATCAATTTCAGCAGCAAGAGGTTTAACTTCATTTTCAGCAAAAGCTGTTATCATTTGCTTAAAAAGTTCTTGCGATTTAGTTAATGTAAAATCCATTTATTTCCTCCTAAATATATTTATTGAATATTTTTTATAATCATTGCAGTACCCATTCCTCCACCAATACAAAGACTGGCTAATCCATATTGTGAATCTCTTTTTTTCATTTCATGTATTAGAGTTGTAAGTATTCTAGCTCCACTAGCCCCAACTGGATGTCCTAAAGCGATAGCTCCACCGTTGACATTTGTTTTATTTTTAAACCAGATAGGGTCTATTGAATACATTTCACAAAGCTCTTTTATAACTCCAAGAGACTGAACAGCAAAGGCTTCATTAAGTTCTAAAATATCCATATCCGTTAATTTTAATCCCGTTTTATCCAATACATTTTTTATAGCTGGAACAGGTCCAAGTCCCATAATTAAGGGATCAACGCCTCCTTGCCCAACACCCACAATTTCAACTAAAGGAATCAAATTATATTTTTTTACAGCTGATTCAGAAGCTACAAGTAAAATTGCAGCACCATCATTTATACCAGAAGCATTACCAGCTGTAACAGATCCTTCTTTTTTAAATGCAGGCTTAAGTTGTAAAAGCTTTTCTAAAGATGTTTTTCTATTTGGATATTCATCTGTATCAACAACTATTGTTTCTTTTCTATCCTTTACTTCAATAGGGACAATTTCATTCTTGAAACGTCCACTACCAATAGCGACAATAGCTTTTTGCTGAGATTCTATAGAAAATTTATCTTGCTCTTCTCTAGAAATTTTATATTTTTCTGCAATATTTTCTGCTGTTATTCCCATATGAACCCCGTGAAAGGCATCTGTCAGAGCATCTAAAATCATATGATCTTTAGTTAAAAAATCTCCCATTTTAATGCCAGTTCTGATATTGTGATTAATTAAATGGGGAGCTTGTGACATGGATTCAGTTCCACCAGCAAGAATAAGAGAAGCTTCGCCAGATTTTATAATTTGATAAGCTGACATTACAGCTTTCATTCCACTACCACAGATGATATTTAAAGAGTAAGCTGGAACTGTGTAAGGAACTCCTCCCTTAACAGCAGATTGTCTTCCTACTCCTTGAGCATGTCCAGCAGATAAAACATTTCCAATAATAACTTCATCTAAGTTATTAGGGTCAACTTCAGTTTCTGCAAGAATATTTTTTATAACTTCTCCAGCTAAATGGCTTGGAGATAGTTTACTTAAAGAACCTAAAAAGGATCCAATAGGAGTTCTTTTGGCAGCGACAATGTAGACTTTTTCCATTTATTTAAAAACCTCCTAGTAAATTTATATTTCCATAATTTTTAGCTTCTCATCTATAATTAGAGTGGCTTCGGTACAATTTTTAATATCTTCAACAGATGAGTATGGACTAATCTCTTTTAAAACAATCCCTTTATCAGTAACTTCCATAACCCCTTTTTCTGTGATAATCAGATTAACTTCATTAGCTGCAGTGAGAGGTAATGTACAATTTTTTAATATTTTAGGAGCTCCCTTAGCAGTATGCTCCATAGCTATGATAACCTTTTTAGCTCCAACAACTAAATCCATGGCTCCACCCATCCCAGGAACCATTTTGCCAGGAACCATCCAATTGGCTAAATTGCCTTTTTCGTCGACTTGTAAAGCACCCAAAACTGTTGCATCAACGTGTCCACCACGAATTATTCCAAAGGATGTGAAACTATCGAAAAAGCAACCTCCTGGAGCAATAGTAACTAGAGAACCACCAGCATTAGCAATTCTACAATCTTCTTCCTCTTCACAAGGCGTAGACCCCATTCCAATAAGACCATTTTCTGATTGTAATGCAACATATAAAGAGTCAGGAATATAGTTAGCAACTTCTGTGGGTAATCCAATACCTAAGTTTACAACGTCTCCATCTTGAAATTCCTTAGCAACTCTTTTTGCAATAATCTCTCTAATTTTTTCTTTGGTAAGTTCCATTTATCTTCCTCCTTTAACGATATAGTCTATAAATATTCCTGGAATAACCACTTCGTTAGGGTCTAAACATCCATCAATAATTTCTTCGGCTTCAACTATGACTATATCAGCAGCAGTAGCCATTATCGTATTAAAGTTTCTAGTAGAACCGTGAAATGACACATTTCCATAAGAGTCAACTTTTGTTCCATAAATAAGTGCTACATCAGCTCTTAGGGGTTTTTCTAGAAGATATTTTTTTCCATCTACTTCAATAACCTCTTTTCCATCTTGAACAATAGTTCCAATTCCTGTTGGAGTCAAAATTCCACCAAGACCAGCTCCAGCGGCTCTTATCCTTTCAGCGAGAGTTCCTTGTGGAACTAAGATAACTTCCATTTCTCCACTATGCATCTGTTTACCTGTTTCTGGGTTAGTACCAATGTGAGATACAATAGCTTTTTTGACTCTCTTGTTAACAATGAGTTTTCCTCTTTCAAAATCTGGAAAACTTGTGTCATTGGCAATAAGAGTTAAGTCCTTAGTACCGTTTTCTAATAATTTTTCAATAACCTCTTTAGGAGAGCCGCACTTCAAAAATCCTCCAATCATAAGAGACGAATTATTTTTAATAAGTGATGCTGCAAAATCAACAGAGACCAATTTCTTCATAACTTCACTCCTTTGTTCAAGTTAGCAAGTACATACTTGCTTATTTTCAGTATGAGTATATACCTCATACTGAAAGGAAATGTCAATAGTTAAATAAAAAATATTTTTTTCGAACATAAAAAAGATATTGAAATTACAAGATTAGGAAGTTTTTCATAAAAAATATTTTTGTTCAAAAAAATATTTGACAAAAGAGTCAGAGGTGGAGTATATATTTTGGATAACATTTAAAAATGGAAGGAATTGGAGGAGTGAATGAAAACAAGAGATAAAATTTTAGACTGTGCTCAAAGACTTTTTTCAAAAGAGGGATTTGATAAAATTTCAACAAAACGAATTGCAAAAGAAGCTGAGTGCAATGAAGTAACTATTTTTAGATTATTTGGAACTAAAGATAGAGTTTTGGAAGAGATAATAAATAAATTTGTAGAAGAAAGTAAAATTATTCGCTCATTACATGAAAGTCTAACAGGGGAGTTAGAGCAAGATATAGCTAAGAGTATATTGTTTTATCAGAATTTTTTACACCAACATGAGATAATATTCAGACTTCAGTTGAAATTATCAGATAATGATAATCAAAAATTTCTCAGAACTATTGATTTTAAGAATTATTTAGTTGATCATTTTATAGGTGTTTTTCATGAGCATAGAGTTAATTATTCACCAGAAATTTTCGTAAATGATATGCTAAGTAGCGTTATGGGAAGTTTCCTTTTAAAAATTTTGACACAAGGAAAATTTACTGGAGAAAGAGATGGACATTTTTTAAGTGAAAAAATTAGATTTTATCAAAATTCGATCAATCAATATAAAGAAAGTAAGTGACAAAAAATGAAAAGGAGAAAACCTAAAAAAACAAGGTTTTCTCTTTTTTAGTTAATATTTATAAAAACCTTCACCAGTTTTTCTTCCAAGTTTCCCAGCTCTAACCATTTTTTTCAGAAGTGGATGAGCTCTATACTTAAGATCTCCAAACTCCGTAGCTAAAACATCCATAATAGCTAAAACAACGTCAAGTCCAATCAAATCCCCTAAAGCTAAAGGTCCAATAGGGTGATTTGCACCATATCTCATAGCATTATCAATATCTTCAGTTGTAGCAACGCCATCAGCTAAAATTCCAATAGATTCGTTAATCATAGGAATTAGAATTCTATTTACAACAAAACCAGGAGCTTCTTCACATAGGATAGGTTCTTTTCCTAATTCTTTAGTGAGTTTTAAGATAGTTTCATAAACCTCTTGGCTTGTAGTATATCCCTTAATTATTTCAACAAGCTTCATAACAGGAGCTGGATTAAAGAAATGCATTCCTATAACTCTTTCTGGATATTTTGTAGCACAAGCAATTTCGGTAATAGAAAGAGAAGATGTATTAGTAGCAAAAATTGCCTTTTGAGAGCAGATTTCATCTAATTTTGAGAATAGCTCTTTTTTTATTGCCATTTTTTCAGACACTGCTTCGAGAACTAGATTGGCATCTTTTGCATCTTCAATATTTTGTGTTGTATGTATTTTTGCTAAAATCTCATTTTTTCTATCCTCTGTGATTTTTTCTTTTTCAACTAATTTACTTAAACTTTTTATGAACCCTTTTTTTGCTTTTTCAAGAGTTTCAGCAGAAATATCAGTCATTAAAACTTCGTGACCACCTGTTGCAAAAACTTGGGCAATTCCACTTGCCATAACTCCAGCACCTACAATAAATACTTTCATTGTTTCCTCCTTATAACTTTTGTATAGTTTATTTGTTAATAAAATTTGCTTTTCTTTTTTCTAAAAAGGCTGACATTCCCTCTTTTTGGTCTTCACTTGAGAAACAAAGAGCAAATAAGCTACTTTCAATAAACATTGCTGTGGTTTCATCTACTTGGACTCCCTTATTTATAGCCTCTTTTGAATATTGTACAGCTAATTTAGCATTAGAGCTGATTTTATTCGCTATATTTAAAGCGTATTCCATAAGCTGGTTATGCTCGATAACTTGATTGACTAGACCGATAGATTTAGCTTCATAAGCGTCAATAATATCTCCTGTGTAAATAAGCTCTTTGGCTTTAGCTAAACCAACTAACCTAGGGAGTCTTTGAGTTCCTCCAGAGCCAGGGGTAATACCAAGAGTAACTTCAGGTTGTCCAAACTTTGCTTTGTCAGAAGCTATTCTAATGTCACAAGACATAGCGAGTTCACATCCACCACCAAGAGCAAATCCGTTAATAACAGCTATAACAACTTTATTGATATTTTCTACTGCATTGAAAGCATTTGTACCTAAAATACCAAACTCTTTAGCTTCTTTGACAGTTAAATTTTTCATAAAAGAGATGTCGGCTCCTGCTACAAAAGAACGCCCTTCACCTGTTAGTAAGATAACATCAATCTCATTATTTTTTTCCAACTGGGAAAAGCATTGATAAATCTCCTTATAAATTTCTTTGTTTAAAGCATTTAGAGATTCAGGTCTGTTAATTTTAACAATACAGATTTTTCCATAAGTTTCAATCAAAAGATTTTTAAATACCATTTTTTCCTCCTTGTTAACCAAATTGTAGTAAAAATTACTTAATAAGACCCTTATTACCTCATAGAGGTTAAATTTGTCAAATTTTTTTATAAAATTTCAATTTTTTTAGTTTTGAAAAATGTCTGTAATAGGAAGTTTTAGTATTAAAAATAAACTTTTAAAATGAAAAAAGTTTAAAATCGCTATTGACTTAGAAAAAAAGGTGAGGTATATATAGCTACTGACAAAACTAAAGTAAGCACTCACTTACATCCTACTTGAAAATTTATGAGATATAAAAAATTTTAGGAGGAAAATATGGGAACGGTTACAGCAATAATAAAGCTCAGTCCAGTTTTAGTTTTAGCAGGATTGATGATGAGTGGGTATGATGCATTATTGGCAGCACCTATAGCGACGGTATATGCAGCACTTGTGGCAGGACTTGTGGCAAAGAAAAAAGTAAATGATATCATAGATGCATGTATAAAAAATGCCAGAGAGATGCAGATAGCCTTTTTTATCTTAATGATGGCTTATGCAATGGCGGAAGCATTTATGTCAACAGGAGTTGGAGCATCTATAATCAACATAGCTTTAGGATTTGGATTGACAGCTAGGACAGTTGCAGTAGTTGGAGTTATAGTGACATCAATTTTATCTATTGCTACTGGTACAAGTTGGGGAACGTTTGCAGCGTGTGCACCAATATTTTTGTGGTTAAACCATATAGTTCAGGGAAATATGTTCTTAACATTAGCAGCAATAGCTGGTGGAGCGTGCTTTGGGGACAATATTGGTCTTATATCAGATACTACAATAGTTAGTTCTGGAATTCAAAGAGTTGAAGTAGTAAAAAGAATAAGACATCAAGGAGTTTGGTCAGCTTTAGTACTTGTATGTGCAATAGTAGCTTTCTATGTAGTGAGTGTTGTTATGGGATTGCCAACAGAGATTGGAAGTCCAGTTGAAGCTATAAACCAGATACCTGAATCAGCATGGACTGCTCTGGCGGAGAAAAGAGAGAGTGCAGTGGCTTTACTTAATCAAGTTAAAAGTGGAGTACCTTATTATATGGTTATTCCTCTAATTCTAGTTTTAGTTTCAGCATTTAAAGGAGTAAATACGTTACTATGTCTATTCCTTGGTATTTTTGCATCTTTTGTATGTGGAACTTTTGCTGGAACTGTTGAAAGTCCATCAGCGTTTTTAGATTTAATCTATACGGGATTTGAAGGAGCGGGATCTTGGGTAATTGTAATGATGATGTGGGTTGCAGCATTTGGTGGAATAATGAAAATTATGGACGCCTTTAGACCAGTATCAATTCTTATTAAAAAGATTTCTGGAAATGTTAGACAACTTATGTTTTATAATGGGGTTTTATCAGTATTAGGAAATGCCGCTTTGGCAGATGAAATGGCACAAATTGTAACAATAGGACCAATTATTAAAGAACTTGTTGAAAAAAATGTAAAAGGAAGCCCAGAAGATATCGAAACTTTAAGACTTAGAAATGCAACATTTAGTGATGCTTTGGGAGTTTTTGGTTCCCAATTGATTCCGTGGCATGTATATATAGGATTCTATTTGGGAATTGCAAATGCAGTATATCCTTTGGCTTCATTTACAGCCATGAGTATTATAAAGTTTAACTTTATGGCTTATATAGCTGTTGGAAGTATTTTAATATTGACTTTAACGGGACTTGATAAATTTATTCCGAGATTTGCCTTACCAGCAGAACCAAATGTGCAATTAGTAGGAGAAGATGAAGAGGTAGAAATAGAAGGAGAAACAGAAGAGTTAGCATAATAAAAAACATTGTGAAGGAGAGGTAGGAGTTATGACAAAATCAATGATAAGATTAAGAATGAGTTCAGCAGATGCTCATTATGGTGGAAATTTAGTAGACGGGGCAAGAATATTGCAATTATTTGGAGATGTAGCAACAGAGCTACTTATAAAGCATGATGGAGATGAAGGGTTATTCAAGGCTTATAATGAGGTAGAGTTCATGGCTCCTGTATATGCTGGAGATTATTTAGAGGTTGTGGGAGAGATTACAAAAGTTGGAAATACTTCGCGAGCTATGAGTTTTGAAGCTAGAAAAGTGATTGTTCCAAGAGCTGATATCTGTGATTCAGCGGCAGATTTTTTAGAAGAACCTATTGTGGTATGTAAAGCAGTTGGTACTTGTGTTGTTCCAAAAGCTGTTCAAAGAAAGGGGTAGATTATGGAAAAATTGATAATAACAGCAGCAATATGTGGTGCTGAAGTGACAAAAGAACACAATCCAGCTGTACCATATACAGTAGAAGAGATAGCTAGAGAAGCTTACAGTGCATATAGAGCGGGAGCGAGTGTAATCCATCTCCATGTTAGAGAGGATGATGGAACTCCAACTCAAAGAAAAGAAAGATATAATGAGTGCATAAAAGCTATAAAAGAGAGATGCCCAGATGTGATAGTTCAACCATCTACTGGAGGATCAGTAGGAATGACTTCAGCTGAAAGATTGGAGCCAGTTGATTTAAAACCAGAGATGGCAACATTAGATTGTGGGACATTAAATTTTGGTGGCGACGAAATCTTTGTGAACACTGAGAATATGATTAAAGAGTTTGGAAAAAAGATGATAGATTTGGATGTTAAGCCAGAGGTTGAAGTTTTTGACAAGTCAATGATAGACATGGCAATTAGATTGTGTAAAAAAGGATTTATTAAAGAACCGATTCACTTTAGTTTTGTAATGGGAGTAAATGGTGGAATTTCTGGAGATTTAAGAGATTTTATATTTTTAAAAGAGAGCATACCTTGTGGGTCTACATATTCAGTTGCTGGAATTGGAAGATTTGAGTTCACTCTTGCGGCAGCTTCTATAATATCAGGAGGTCATGTAAGAGTTGGATTTGAAGATAATGTATATATTGAAAAGGGTGTATTAGCGAAAAATAATGGTGAGTTGGTAGAAAAAGTTGTAAGACTTGCAAAGGAGTTTGGAAGAGAGATAGCAAATCCGACTGAGGCAAGAAAAATATTAGGTTTAAATTAAGGAGGATGTTATGAAAAAGGGATGCAAATTTGGAACACACAGAGTAATAGAGCCTGTTGGATCATTACCACAAGGAGCATTAAAAATATCTAATGATATGGAAATTATGTCAAATGAAGTATTAATTGATGTTCAAACTCTAAATATTGATTCGGCTAGTTTTACACAAATTAAAGAAGCTTGTAATAAAGATGAGAAAAAAATGGCGGAGATGATTGAAAGTATAGTTGCAGAGAGAGGAAAAATGCAAAATCCTGTTACAGGGTCAGGAGGAATGTTAATTGGAACTATTGAAAAAATAGGAGTAGATTTTCCTGATAAAAACTTAACGGTTGGAGATAAAATAGCAACTTTAGTTTCACTTTCATTGACACCTTTAAAGATAGATAAGATAAAGAAAATCAATATATCAAATGATCAAGTGGATGTAGAGGCCAAGGCAATTTTATTTGAGAGTGGAATATACGCTGTTTTACCAAATGATATTCCAGAGAAATTGGCACTTGCAGCATTAGATGTAGCTGGAGCACCTGCACAAGTTGAAAAATTAGTTAAAGAGGGGGACACAGTTTGTATAATTGGTGGAGGAGGAAAATCAGGAATTCTTTGCTGTTATCAAGCTATGAAAAATGTAGGAAAAACCGGAAAAGTTATAGTGTTTGAATATTCAGAAGTAAATGCTCAAAGAATTAGAGATTTAGGACTTGCTCATGTTGTGTTGGTAGGAGATGCAACAAAACCAGTAGAAATCTATAACAAAATAAACGAAATCACAAATGGAGAGCTATGTGATGTTGTAATAAATAACGTAAATGTTCCTGGAACAGAGATGTCATCAATATTAATAACAAAAGATGATGGAATAGTTTATTTCTTCTCAATGGCTACATCATTTACAAAAGCTGCCTTAGGAGCAGAGGGGGTAGGTAAGGATGTAACTATGATAGTTGGAAATGGATATACAAAGGGACATGCCAACTTAACTTTAGAAATTGTAAGAGAATCGAAAGCAATTAGAGAATTATTTGAAAAGTTATATGTTTAATTAAAAAAATGGAGGAGTTTATCAATGATGAATTTGAGAGAAAGATTTAATGCGACGGATGAGCAGTGGAATGACTGGAGATGGCAAGTTAGAAATAGGATAGAAACTTTGGAACAACTTGAAAGTTTAATGACATTAACAGATAAAGAAAAAGAGGGAATCAAAAAATCTTTAGAAACTATTAGAATGGGAATCACGCCGTATTATCTTAGCATAATGGATCCAAATAATCCGAAGTGTCCAGTGAGAATGCAAGCAGTGCCCTCTATAAATGAGCTATATAAATCAGCAGCAGATCAACTGGATCCACTTCATGAAGATGGGGATTCACCTGTTCCGGGATTGACTCATAGATACCCAGATAGAGTGTTACTTCTTGTAACTGATATGTGTTCAATGTACTGTAGACATTGCACTAGAAGAAGATTTGCAGGACAAACAGACCATGCTTTACCAATGGAAAGAATTGAAAAAGCCATTGAATATATAAGAAATACACCTCAAGTGAGAGACGTACTACTTTCTGGGGGAGATCCATTACTTTTATCTGATGAGAATTTAGAGCATATTATCAGCAAATTAAGAGAGATTCCACACGTTGAAATTGTAAGAATTGGATCGAGGACACCGGTTGTTATGCCTCAAAGAATAACTCCAGAACTTTGTGATATGTTAAAAAAATATCATCCAATCTGGTTAAATACGCACTTTAACCATTCAAAAGAGATAACTCCAGAGGCGATTAAGGCATGTAATATGTTGGCCAATGCAGGAGTTCCTTTGGGGAATCAGTCGGTTTTATTAAAAGGTGTAAATGATTGTGTACACACAATGAAAGATTTAGTTCATAATTTGGTAAAAATGAGAGTTAGACCATACTATATTTACCAGTGCGACTTATCAATGGGACTTGAACATTTTAGAACACCAGTATCTAAAGGAATTGAAATTATAGAAGGACTGAGAGGACATACGTCTGGATATGCTGTACCTACTTTTGTTGTAGATGCTCCGGGTGGTGGAGGAAAAATTCCGGTAATGCCAAATTATATAATATCTCAATCTCCGGATAAAGTTGTACTTAGAAATTTTGAAGGTGTAATTACAACATATACTCAGCCTACAAATTATGAAAACGAATGTGAGTGTGATGTTTGTACAGGTGGGGAAAAGAAAAAACAGGTTGGAGTTTCAGGGCTTTTGAGTGGATGCGAGGAAACTCTAGAACCAAGACAACTTGATAGAAAACAAAGAAATGCTCACTAAATAATTGGAAAGCCTGAAAGGAGAAAGTCATGCCCTTTATAAAAGATATAAAAGAATACAAAAGTATAGCAACTATTGGATTGGAGAAAAATGTTGGTAAGACAGAAACTATGAATTATATCTTAAAAAGATTGAGAAATGAGGGTGTAGTAACTGGAGTTACTTCAATAGGAATAGATGGAGAAACAGTTGATATAGTAACAGACACATCAAAACCAGAAATAACAATCTATGAAGGAATGATTTTTGTAACTAGTGAAAAGCACTATGCAAAAAAAAGATTTCAAGCTGAAATTTTAGACGTTAGTGAAAAGTCTACTGCATTAGGGCGTCTTGTGACAGCAAGAGCCCTTGGAGAGGGAAAAGTATTATTATCCGGACCATCCAATGGAAGCTGGGTAAAGGATATTATTACTGAAATTTTAAAAAAAGATGTGGACAGTGTATTAATAGATGGGGCCCTATCACGCTTAAGTGTAGGGTCTCCTATTATTACAGAAGGAATAGTTCTATCAACGGGGGCAGCAGTTTCCATTAATCCAAAAGAGATTATAAAAAAAACTAAGCATATTGTAAATCTTCTTAAGTTAGATTGTTTAGAAGATAGAGAAAAAGAGAAAATAATTGATTTAGAAGATGGAATCTATAAAATATTATGGCAGCAAAATAGCATAAATAAACTACCAATAAGATCAGTGTTGAATTTTTCCCAATTGGAGGAAAATATATTTGAAGAAGAGTGCTCTATCTACATAACAGGAGTTTTAACAGAGAGATTTATAGAAAACTTAACAAGACAAAAGTTTTTGAGAAATATAGAAATAATTGTAAAAGATTTTACTAAAATATTTGTATCAGGAGAGATATTAAACAGATTTATAAAAAAAGGTGGTAAATTAAAGGTACTATTAAAAACAAAATTAATAGCAATAACGGTTAATCCAGTGGCTCCAACAGGACATCTACTAGATTCAAGAGAGCTTATAAAAGCTATAGGGGAGTTTACAGAAGTACCTGTTGTTAACCTAAGGGAGGAAAGTTATGAACTTTGAAAAAATAGGATTTGATTATATAATTGACACCTTAGATATAGTTAGTAGACTAGGAAAAAGAGCATTAAAAAGTGTTGAATTTTCAAAAGATATTTTGAAATTAGAAAAAGAATTTGAAAATTTACAAGGTGTAATAACTCTTTTAGAAAGCAAACCTAAGATTTATACTGCATTAAAAAGAAAATTAACGGTATTGAAGGACATTGAAAGTATTGTAAATAGGTTATCCAATGGATATGTATTAGATGATGTTGAACTTTTTGAAATTAAAATTTTTTCTATGATCTCCCAAGAGATATATGAAGTTTTGAGTGAAAATTATAGATTTCTAGCTCCTCAAAATTTGGAAAAAGTAATTGATATATTGGATCCAGATAAGCTCAGAATAGCAAGTTTTCATATATATAGTTCCTACTCTATAGAATTATCTGAAGTTAGAAAAGCTATAAAAGAAACTAAAAATGAAACATTATATGAAAATGAGATACAGTTGGAAGATGATGTAAGAAAGGTTATTAGTAGGAAGTTATCAAACTATAACCAAGTTTTAAAAAGTTCTATAAAAAAATTAGGATATTTGGATTTAGTTTTAGCAAAAGCACACCAAGTTCAAAAGTTAAATTTAGTAAAACCAGTATTTACGAATAAAACTGAACTTAAAGGCATTTTTAATCCAAAAGTTTTAAAAATATTAGAGGATAAAGAGAAGACATATCAAAAGATTGATATAACATTACACAACGGCGTGACAGTTATAACAGGGGCAAATATGTCCGGAAAAACACTTACACTAAAAACACTAGGATTGATTCAAAATATGGCACAGATGGGATTTTATATTCCAGCAATAGAGGGAAAAATACAGCTTGTTGATGAGATATGCTTATCAATTGGGGATACTCAGTCTTTAGAAGAGGGATTGTCATCCTTTGCCGCAGAGATGTTAGAGGTAGATAGAATAGTTAAAAAGATAAAAAAAGGTATAAGACCTCTTGTTTTGATAGATGAGTTAGCAAGAACAACCAATCCTCAAGAGGGAAGAGCTCTTTTAAAAAGTATAATTAGTATTCTTAATAATTATTTTATAGAATCCGTAATAACGACTCACTATGATCAAGTTGGAGAAGAAGTAGTAAAATTAAGAGTAGCTGGAATTAAAAAAAATGAGGTAGCGAATGAAATAAACTATAAAAATATAGAGGATTATATAGATTACTCACTAGTTGAAGCGGATGATGATAGTGTTCCTGAAGAGGCATTGACAATAGGAAAATTATTAAAAATAGATGAAGATATTATAAATAACGCATATAAGTATTTATAAGGAGGATGTTAATGTTTAAGAGTAAGTTAGGTTTAGATTTCAATAAGGTAGATAAGGCTAGAGGGTTAGCTAAAGATATAGCAGTAGATGTACAAAAGTTTGTGGACTCATACACAACCGTTGCGGTTGAAAGAACAATTTGCAGATTATTAGAGATAGACGGAGTAGATTGTGATGAGGTGCCATTACCTAATATTGTAGTAGACCACTTAAAAGATAAGGGAGTTTTATCAGAAGGTGTAATGTATTTCATAGGAAATGCTATGTTAGAAACAAGAATGTCTCCTCAAGATATAGCTGAAAAAGTAAGTTCTGGAGAGCTAGATTTGACTAAGATTAAACAGCATAGTAAAGAAGAGGTTCAAAGTGCAGTAGAACCTATTGTAAATAAAGTTGTAGATAGAATCAAATTGAATAGAGAGCAAAGAGAGAAATATTTGACAACTATTGGAGAGGGACCAAAACCTTATTTATACGTAATTGTTGCAACTGGAAATATATATGAGGATGTAATCCAAGCTCAAGCTGCAGCAAGGCAGGGAGCAGATATAATAGCTGTTATTAGAACAACAGGACAAAGTTTACTAGATTATGTTCCTTATGGAGCTACCACAGAAGGATTTGGAGGAACTTTTGCAACGCAAGAAAACTTTAGAATTATGAGAAAAGCATTAGACGAAGTTGGGGAGGAAGTCGGAAGATATATAAGACTTTGTAACTATTGTTCAGGACTTTGTATGCCAGAGATTGCAGCTATGGGAGCTTTAGAAAGACTTGATGTAATGTTAAATGATGCATTATATGGGATACTATTTAGAGATATAAATATGCAAAGAACACTAGTTGATCAGTTTTTTTCAAGAGTAATAAATGGTTTTGCAGGAGTTATAATAAATACAGGTGAGGATAATTACCTAACAACAGCTGATGCAGTAGAAAATGCTCATACAGTTTTAGCATCAGATTTAATAAACGAGCAATTAGCATTTATGGCAGGACTTCCTGAGGAGCAAATGGGACTTGGACACGCATTTGAAATGGACCCAGAATTAGAAAATGGATTCTTACTGGAGTTAGCACAAGCACAAATGACGAGAGAGATATTTCCTAATGCACCATTAAAATATATGCCACCTACAAAGTTTATGACAGGAAATATATTTAAAGGTCATATTCAAGATGCACTTTTTAATCAAGTTGCAATAATGACAGGACAAGGACTTCAACTATTGGGAATGATGACAGAAGCTATCCATACACCATTCATGTCAGATAGATATTTAGCAATAGAAAATGCAAGATATATATTTAATAATATGAGAGATTTTGGATCAGAAATAGAATTTAAAGCAGATGGAATAATTCAAAAAAGAGCTCAACTTGTCTTAGATGAATCAGTTGAACTACTTGAAAAAATGGTTGAAGATGGACTATTCAATTCGTTAGAAAAAGGAACTTTTGCAGATATAAAAAGAAGTAGAACGGGTGGAAAAGGTTTAGCTGGAGTTGTAGAAAAAGGAGCTAGTTATATGAACCTATTTATTCCAAAGATGATAGGAGGGGTTAAGTAATGAGTGGTGGATTATATTCAATGGAAGAAAGAGCATTTGATACAACGCTAGATTTAAAAGCGGTTAAACCATATGGAGATACAATGAATGATGGAAAAACTCAGCTTTCATTTACTTTACCAGTTCCAGCAGGAGCAGAGGGGGTTGAAGCTGCTAAGCAACTTATGAAAAAAATGGGATTTGAAAATCCACAAGTTTCATACTTTAAAGAACTAACGGATGGATTTACATTTTTTAACTGCTATGGAAATTGTAGTCATACTGTTAATTATGAGTCTATTTATGTGCCAAAGGTTGAATCAACAACTTGGTCAATGGAGGAAACTGACAAGTTTGTAAAAGAAAATATAGGAAGAAAAATAGTTGTATTAGGTGCAAGTACAGGAACAGATGCGCATACTGTTGGAATAGATGCCGTAATGAATATGAAGGGTTATGCGGGACATTATGGGTTGGAAAGATATGAAATGATAGAAGCTTTAAATATGGGAAGTCAAGTTTTAAATGAGGACTTTATAGCTAAAGCTATTGAAATTGGTGCAGATGTACTTTTAGTTTCTCAAACAGTTACTCAAAAAGATGTTCATATTAAAAATTTAATTGAGCTTATTGAAATGATAGAGGCTGAAGGGCTACGAGATAAGATGTTAGTAATTTGTGGTGGAGCTAGGATTACTCATGAATTAGCTAAAGAGCTAGGATATGATGCTGGATTTGGAACTGGAACGTATGCAGATGATGTAGCTTCGTATGCAGTTCAAGAATTAGCAAAAAGATTGAATAAGTAAAAAAGGGGCGTACTTGGTGTATGCCCTTTTTTTGAAGTTTGTTATTTTATAGGTTTTAGAGTTTCTTGTAAAGTTCTTATAGAGAATTCAATCTCTTTAGGTGATCCTCCAGTATTTAACATAATATTTTTTTTATAATTAGCAGAAAGTACAAAAGCATAGTTTTTAATAGTTGGGTTAATAAAAATTAAAGTTCCATTTCCAAAATCACATTCTTGTGGAACAAGTTTAAAGCCTTTTTCTTCAAGTAAATTTATAGAGTTGGCAATGGCATCATTCAGTTTAGCATAACTTTTATAGTCAGTGACTTCAACATGTGAATCGTCTTTTTTAAAATTGAATCCTTCTGATTCTTTTACATATTCTAGTTTATAACCATCTTTTTCCATTTTTTCTCTCAGTTTAGGAAAATTATAGTTATCACTAGTAGCTAAAAGGGTAGCTGAAAGAGTAAGAGCAAATAAAAATAATAATATTTTTTTCATGGAAAACCTCCTAATTAATAATAATTTCTATTTCTATAATAGTTTTGCTGTCTTTCATTTCCGATAGCCGCACCGGCAAGAGCACCGATTCCAGCACCGATTAAAGTACCAGCAGTATTTCTACCGATAAGTTGACCAGCTATAGCTCCAACAGCTGCACCACCAAGTGCATCTCTTCTAACCGTTGGAGTATTATAAAAGCCATTGTTCGCACATCCAATCAAAGCGGAGACTAAAATTAATAAAAAAATAAATTTCTTAACCATAACAAGACCTCCTCAAAATTATTAAAAAATTTAGATACTAAACTTTAAAATATTTACGGATGAAAATTAGATATTCCTTTAAAAATATCAAAAAAAGTTGTTGACAAAGCTCAGTAATTGGTATAAAATAACAATGAAAAGCCTGAGTGACGGAATTGGTAGACGTAGCGGACTCAAAATCCGCCGGTGTTTACACCTTGGGGGTTCGAGTCCCCCCTCAGGCACCAATGAATTTTAATCATATATATTTTATTAATGTATTGTTATTTTAATAATATTTTAATGAAGTATATATGATTTTTTTATTTTAACGAGACTAATTAATGGATTTGTTAAAAATTGACAAAATTTAAAGGAGTTTTATGAAAAAAGTAGATTTGACAACGGGGGATATAAAAAAATATTATTTTCCCAGTTATGCTTTTTTCTAAAAATTTAGTGAAATTTTTTAATTTGGAAAATGAAGTTGAAAAAATGGCTCAAATATATTTAATTATTACTGCATCTTTAAAATTGAAAGCTATATATCAAAAAATTGGACTACAAATAGAATCTATAACTTTTATGACTATAGCTGGTTTGCAAGGTGCTATTTCTAGCTTTATAGGTCAAAATTATAGTGCACATTTAGAGAACAGAATAAAAAACGGCAATGTTTCTTTGTACGGGACTAGGAATAATGACAACTGTAGTATTTACATTTTTAAGAATACCAATTGCTCTAATTTTATTAAGGAAGGAGTATTTTGGGTTAGATGGAGTATGGATAAGCATATCATTAACAAGCGTAATAAAAGGGATTTTATCAAAACGCCCTGAGAAAACTTCTTCCTCTATTTGGGAGAGGATGAATCAGGGCAATCTTTTTAGTTTTTAGTTCCTTTAATCGAATATATAGCTTAATAGTTTCTATTGATTTTTTCTAAAATATGGTATAATCAGACCACATAAATTTTAATTTTAAGGAGGTGAAAACTATGAAGACGTATAACTTAGCTTTTAAATATAGAATCTATCCTAATGAGACTCAAGCCAATACAATTAATATAACTTTTGGTTGTACTAGACTTGTGTATAACAGATTCTTAGCTCAGAGAAAAGAATTGTATGAGACAGAGAAAAAATCTGTAACCTACAATACTCAAGCTAAAGAGCTTGTACCGCTTAAACTTGAATTACCATTCTTGAAAGAGGTTGATTCAATAGCATTGCAACAAGCACTCAAAAATTTAGAAACTGCGTATAAGAATTTCTTTCAAAAGCGTACCGCATTTCCTAAATTTAAATCTAAAAGGTCAACTAGAAAATCATATAATACAGTATTTACAAGTAATAATATTAGAGTTGAAGGTAACTATTTAAAACTTCCAAAGCTGGGTTTAGTTAAAATTAAACTTCATAGACAGATATCTCAAATTATGTAATTAAATCGGCTACCATTAGCCAAGAGCCTAACGGTGCTTACTACGTTTCTTTACTAACTGAATTTGAAAAGGATATTGTAAAAGTTCCAAGCGATAACAATATTGTTGGGCTTGATTTTGCTATGTCTGAACTTTTTGTTAGCTCCGATAACCAAAGAGCTGACTATCCTAGATTTTTTAGAAAGTTAGAAACTAAACTTGTTAAAGC
>NZ_CDRRQU010000045.1:0-17406 GCF_977044495.1 Cetobacterium sp.
CTATTTAGCTCTTTAATAGTTTTATTCTTTTTTATAAAATCTTTAATTGCTCTTTCTCCACTTAAAAAATAAAATCTTGTATAATTACCTTTAATTTTTTCAAAATTTATAATTTTAAAAACTCTAATTTCTGATATATCAGATACATGGTATCCAGCACAAGCACTTGTATCCATATTATCTATAGTTATGATTCTAACATCACCTGTAACTTTATCACTTATTTTTTTTCTAAATGTATCAATAGAGTTAGCTTCCTCTCTAGTAACTATTTTTTCCAAAATAGCTCTTCCTTCTCCTATGGCACTATTAATTTTTTTTTCTAATTCATCTACAAAATTTTCATCTAAATCTTTAGAATCTAAATCCACTGTTGTATAGGTTTCGGTCATTCTAAAACCAACAGTATTCAATCCATATTCATTATATGCAATAGCTGAAAAAAGATGTTGAGCTGTATGCTGCACTCCAATGTCGAAAACTCTATCATTATCCACGGTATATTCGTATTCTCCTACAGAAATTTCATTTTCAACCATAATTTTTTTTTCATCTATAACGATTAAAAATTTTGTATTGCCTATATATCCTTGATCCCCTATTTGTCCACCTTTTCCATCTATATACAGACTATGTGATTCCACTTCGATAATCCAATTATTTTTTTCTTTTGTACAGGAAAGTACCTTAATCATAACCCCTCCTAAATATTTTTGATATCTTATTTTATAACGATATCTTCGCTATTTCAATATATTTTAAGAAAGTATTTTAGCTATTCAAAAACTGTAGGTTGTGATATACTATATTAGAATAGTAAAGTTATTATGACGAATTTGAGTAGAGGTGTACATATGACAAGAGAAGAAAAAATTAAAAATACATATTTAGGTGCTCATGTATCTATACAAGGTGGAGTGGTCAATGCTTTTAAAAATGCTATATCTATAGATGCGAATGGATTTGGAATGTTTGTTAAAAATCAGAGACGCTGGGATGCAAAACCATATACAGAAAATGAAATTTTAGAGTTTAAAGATGCTATGAGAAGATATAAATTTACTCCAGAACAAATTTTACCGCATGATGGATATCTTATAAATTTAGGAAGTCCAGATGAAGAAAAAAGAGAAAAGTCTTTAAATGCTTTTCTGGATGAGATGGAAAGAGTTAATCAATTGGGACTAATATATCTTAATACTCACCCTGGAAGTCATTTGAAAGAGATAACTGAGGATGAATGTATAAAACTTATAGCTGATTCTATTAATAGAGCACATAAAGCTGTTCCAAATGTTATTGTTGTTTTAGAAAATACAGCTGGGCAAGGATCAAATATTGGTTATAAATTTGAGCATTTGAGAGACATTATAAATCTTGTCGAAGATAAAAGTAGAATTGGAGTTTGTTTGGATACGTGTCATACTGTAGCTGCTGGGTATCCACTTTCAACAAAAGAGGAGTATGATTCGACTATGACTGCTTTTGAAGAGGTAGTTGGATTTAGATATTTGAAAGGAGTACATTTGAATGATTCTATGTTTGGAGTAGGAAGTAAAAAAGATAGACATCACAGTATAGGTGAGGGAACTTTAGGAATGAATTTTTTCAAAATGTTTATGAATGATGATAGGTTTAGGAATATTCCTATAGTTATGGAAACGATAGATGAAACTATTTGGAAGCAGGAGATTGAACTGCTTAGAAGTTTAATAGATTAAAAAAGACACAGAGGTTCATACTTCTGTGTCTTTTTTATAGTTAGTTAATTTCTTTCTAAAGCTTTTTTTACATCCTCCAATGTATCCTCAACCATATTGTCATTTTTTCCAATAGCATTATAGAAAAATACAACATATTTTCCATCAATTTTTTGTACAGCTTTCCTTCTAGTCGTCCCAGGAACTGAGAAATATTGAATTCCTCTTTTATCATTGTTTATCTCCCAATCGCTGGCTCTATTATATTTATTATCACCAAAAGCGGTCTTAGAAGTTTGGGGTAGATCTCTTAGCTGAGAATCTATAACAATTTCTCTTTTACCTAGATGATTTTTCATAGAAAAAGCTCTCTTTTGATATCCAGTAGTATACATTTTCAATCTATCTTTTAAAGCGTCTGCTTCTTTTCTAGAAACATCTGATGCAAAAGTTAAAGATGAAAGTAATATAAATCCACACAATAATTTTTTCATATTTTATTCTCCCTATTTGGTAAGTTTTCTTATAGCTCTGTATAAAGCTTTATCTTTCTCGACTTTTTCCATTTTTCCTAAAAACCAATTAAGTTCCTGATCATTCAAACGAAGTTCATCTTTTATAAATTTTTCTAACTTTTCAATTTCCATGGGTAATAACTCCTTTTTTAAAGAGCTATTAATTTCCTGTATAGTCCTTCCACCTTCGAAAAAGAAAACAAGTTTTTGCCAATTTGTAAAAAGATCCACTTTTCTAA
This sequence comes from Cetobacterium sp., assembly GCF_977044495.1. NCBI lineage: Bacteria > Fusobacteriati > Fusobacteriota > Fusobacteriia > Fusobacteriales > Fusobacteriaceae > Cetobacterium > Cetobacterium sp. The sequence goes on from NZ_CDRRQU010000045.1 coordinate 2,455, forward strand.
GAAGCATAACTGCTGTATAATTAAGCTCTGGAAGAGTTTTAAAGCCTTTTCTAGATAGGAATGATTTTATTTCATCATTTTTTTCTGTTTCAAAAAGAACTTCTCCAGCTTTTTTAGTATTCATAATTTTAGGTAACTTTGAACTTTTATCTTTTAATCTTAAGTATTTAGATAAAGTTAAAGTTTTTGTTTCAAGATAAAAGTCTATTGCAAATTCATTGAAACTCTTACCTTCTGGAATAGTTCCTTCTTCGATGTATTCAATCATTAAATCAATTTTTTTGAAATCAACCATTTTGTATATCCTCCTGAAAATAAGAATTTAAATATTTGCTACTTATTATAGCATAGATTTTATTACTAGAACAACTAAAAATAAAAAAATAATTATTTTTATAAATATGTAATTTGCTATTAAAAATTATAAGTTAAATATAGATAGAATTTTATATTATAAAACTTGATTTTATAATTTTTAAGAATTATAATTATATTATTACTATTTGGGAGGATTAAAATTGAGATTAGATAATTTTTTAGTTGAGTGTGGAATAGGCAGTAGGAGTGAAGTAAAAAAAATTATATCTTCTGCTGAAATAACTGTAAATGGATGTATTTGTAAAGATAACAATAAAAATATAGATGAAAATAATATGTTAGTGGAATATCAAGGTAGAAGAGTTGTATATAAGAAGTTTAGATACTATAAGCTATATAAAATAGATGGATATATAACTGCTACTGAAGATAAAAAAGAAAAAACTGTAATGGAGCTTTTGCCTGAATGGGTAAATAAAAAGGACCTATTTCCAGTAGGGAGATTAGACAAAGATACTGAAGGATTACTTTTCTTTACGAATGATGGCAAATTGGCACATGAATTAACATCTCCTAAAAAACACGTGGATAAAATATACCGTGTTTCTCTAAGAAATGATATTGGAGAAGGAGAAATTAAACAGCTTGAAGCTGGAGTAGATATTGGTGGATATATAACTCAACCTGCAAAAGTTGAAATTGTGACCTCTAAAGAGATACTTTTAAATATAAAAGAGGGAAAATTCCACCAAGTTAAAAAAATGTTAAAGGCTGTTGGAAATGAAGTTATATATTTAAAAAGAGAAACTTTTGGAAAATTAACTTTGGAGGATATGATTCCATGTGAAGTTAGGGAGATTGAAAGAGAGGATATAATATAATTCACTATAAATTTCTATAAAAAAAATGATAGGACTTTTTTTAGGAGGAGCATTGAACGAGATAGTTATTAAGGAAAAACATGAAATAAGTACCCAGCGTAGAAAGAAAAAAAGTAAAGAGGAAAAAAAGAGTATATTTGAAATATACAAATCTCAAAAAACAATGAAAGATTATTTTTTCTATCTAAAGGATTTTTTAACTTATGTTTATGATGGCGATTCTCCGATAGAAGGAGACGAGATAATTGAGCTCATGAGCGGAATAGAAAAAAGCGATATAGAGGATTATTTGTCTCATCTTCTAAATGAAAGAGAGATGAAAAAAACATCTGTAAATAAAGTTATATCATCTTTGAAATCTCTCTATAAAGAGTTGGAAAAAAATGGATATGATAATCCCTTTAAATATATTGGACTTTTTAAGACAGCGAGAAATTTAGATAATATATTGAAAGTATCTTTTGATGATATAAAAGAGATTTTGAAAAATTATAAAGTTAGGGGGGAGAAGGAGTATAGAAATACTCTCATTTTACATACACTTTTTTATACAGGAATGAGAAGTCAAGAGCTCTTATCCTTACAATTTAAACATATACTAAAGAGAAACGGAGAATATTTTGTGAAATTAGAAAGAACAAAAAGTGGGAGAGAACAATATAAACCACTGCATAATTTTCTGATAAATAAAATTGCAGACTACAAAAATTATATAATTAATGTATATGGAATGGATGAAGAAGAGCTAGAAGAAAGATATCTTTTCTGTAGTTCTTTTGAAAAAAATAGGCCTTTATCATATAGGGCTCTATATAATGCTGTTCAAGAAATGGGACAAGTTATAAATAAGGACATCAGTCCACACAATATTCGTCATGCTATTGCAACTGAACTTTCATTGAACGGAGCAGATTTAATAGAGATTAGAGATTTTTTAGGTCACTCAGATACAAAAGTTACTGAAGTTTATATAAATGCAAAATCATTGATCGAAAAAAAGGTTCTTGATAAAATACCTGTACAAAATATAGATGAAGACATTTGAATAATATTTAAAGATAATATTATTTAATAATATAAATAATTTTAATGAAAATAATAGTTATATTCACAATAAAACTACATATAATTAACATTATATGTAGTTTATTTTTAATAGAAGTAAATTAATTATTAGTTTAAATAATTAAAGGAGGTTTTATATGATTTTTGTAGATTCACATTACGCAAAAGAGATTTATAGACCGAGAAAGTTAGAATCATATAAAGGAGATTTTGGACATACTTTGATTTTGTGTGGAAGTCTTGGAATGGTAGGAGCTGGTTTTTTTGCAAGTATGGGGGCTGTAAAATCTGGTTCAGGATTGACAACTTTAGGAAGTCGCTCTGAAACTTTTAATATTTTCTCTATAAAATTAAATGAAGTGATGTTGCTTAATTTAGATGAGATAAATATATTGGATAATTTAGAAAGATTTTCATCTATAGTTTTTGGAAGTGGGATTGGAATAAATAAAAAAAATGAATCCCTTTTGAGAGAATTGCTATTAAAATTTCCAAAACCTATAGTAGTAGATGCAGATGGCTTAACCATGTTATCTAGAAATAATACTTTAGATTTTTTAAAAAATAGAAGTTACCCAACAATTTTAACTCCTCATTATGGAGAGTTTTCTAGACTTACAAATTTAGATATAGAATACATAAAAGAGAATAGAGTTGTTATAGCTAAAGAGTTTGCTTCTAAGTATGGGTGCATTCTACTTTTAAAGGATCACAAAACTTTAATTACTGATGGAAAAAATATATTTATAAACACAACTGGGAACAGTGTGATGGCAACAGGCGGTATGGGAGATATTTTAAGTGGAATAATAGGGTCATTTGTAAGTCAACAATATTTGCCTATAGAAGCTACGCTATTGGGAGCCTATATACATGGAAAAAGTGCTGAATATTTTTCGGATAATTTCTATTGTATAACTCCAACTAATATCTTGGAGATACTTCCTAAAATTATTAAAGAGATTGAGTTTTAAAAATCAATCTCTTTAATCTTATTTTTTTTGTTCACTTGCTAATGAATATGGAATGCTTAGAGATACTAGGATTAAAATTGCTCCTATAATTATTCCTACCCAAGGGGTTCCATAAAAAATAAAACGGTATTTATCAGAAAGGTATAATAAAGTGATTTTCCACCTAATATATTTTTAAAAAGTCCGATACTATTTAATATGGGATAAGATAAAGTGAAAAGAAAAGCCCCAATTAGTCCTCCTAAAATGACATATATACTTTTTAAATAGCCGGCTCCGAAACTCGCAATGGCAGTTCCGGGGCAAAGTCCAATCATTCCAAACCCTAAAGCTAAAATTGCACTTCCAAATATTACTCCTAAATTTAGGGATTTGATACTGAAGTGTTCTATGGGAATCAACTTCAAAGCTACACTTAAATATAGAAGAGACATACTAAATCCTAAGGCAAAAATAATTATTTTCATAAGAGTTAAATCTTGAAGTTTTAACATTTTAGAAATAAGAACTCTATTTGTTGCCCCAGCATAATATAGTGCCATTCCAAAGAATAACCCTAAAATTAAACCCAAAAGTGGAACGTTATCAAAAAATAAATTTTCCATACTAATCACCTATCCTTTTAGCAGCAATCATAGCTATTGGAAATAAAACTATTGTAAAGATAATACTGCTTACAGATAGTTGCATAATTCCACTCATCATATGACCACTTGTACATCCATTGGCCATCCTAGCTCCAAAAAGTAAAAATATTCCACCTATAAAAAGTTTAATTCTAGAGATTCTATCTTTTTCCAATAACCTCTCATTTTCTATAAATTCCTCTTTTCTTCTAAAAAATATTCGACCTAGCATACCTCCTAAAAAAACACCAACAATGAATATAATTCCATAGTTATATGGAATCATAATATTTTTAGCAATTCCATCTTGATTATAATAATCAATTAAACTATAAAATTCAGAACCTTCTCTAAAAATTATATCATCTTGAAAAACTGAATGAATCATTCCAGAAGTAACACTAAATTGAGTTGAGATTCCAATGGGTTTTATTAGTAGTATTGAGATGAAAAACACGCTTCCTAAAAAAATACCTTTTAAAATCCATTTTTTTTTCATAATTTTCTCCTTTAAAAAATTTATAAATAATTTTTATGTTTATATAGATTTATTCGACAAAAAATTATTTTTTCTTTTTTATAATTTATATAAAAAAAGAGGTAGAATAATCTACCTCTAGTTCATTTATACTACTTTTCCTTTTGCAATAACTTTTTTAAGTTTTAAATGTTTATCTAAAAATATAATATCTGCAAAATATCCCGGCTGTATTTTTCCATATTCATTGTCAATATTTACAGCTTTTGCAGGATATAAAGTTGCCATTCTTATTGCTTCCTCTAAAGTTATGTCACAATATTTTACTAGATTTCTAACTCCAACATCCATAGTAAGTGCTGATCCACCTAGAGTTCCATCCTCTCCGAAACATTTTCCATCTCTGTAAAACACTTTATTTCCTTCAAAATAAAAATATTCCATCTCTGTTCCAACTGGAGCAACTGCATCAGTAACCAAGTATAATCTTTCTCCCATTATTTTAATAGCTGATTTTATAGCAGAGTAATGGCAGTGGAATCCGTCAGCAATTATTCCAGCTTTAATATCACTATCAAATACAGCACCAACAACTCCTGGCTCTCTGTGATTAAAAGATGACATTCCATTATATAGATGAGTTGCTAAAGTTAATCCAAAACCTTCTTTTTCTTTCACTTCTTCAAAAGTAGCATTAGAATGTCCAACTGCCACGTGTATTCCGGCTGCATTTAACTTAGAAATTATTTTTTTATCTGTATTTTCCGGAGCTAATGTAACTATTCTTACATTTTCTTTTCCAGCTTCTATTATTTTAGCTATCATACTTTCACTAGCTTTTCTTATGAATTTAGGATTGTGAATACCTTTCTTTTGTAAAGAGATATAAGGTCCTTCAATATGTAGTCCAACAACTCCATATTTGCCCTTATCTTTAATGCCCTTAACTAATTCGATAGCTTTTTCAATATTTTCATCACTGGTTGTAATAAGTGTAGGGGTAAAAGAAGTACATCCGTATTTCAAATTAGTTTTATGCATTGTCTCTAATGTTTCTAAAGATATATTATCATTAAATAAAACTCCTCCACAACCATTTAGTTGTAAATCTATAAATCCTGGAGTGACATATGCATTCTCTGCATCAATAGTTTCAATATCTCCATAGATATTTTTTAATTCATTTTGGGGTATAATATCAATTATTCTCTCTCCATCTATTATCAAAACTTTTTCGGTATAAAACTTATTTCCTATAAATAACTCTCCATTTATAATAGCTTTCATGATTATTTCAACTCCCTATTTTCCACAACTTTTATATAGTTCTTCTATTAATAAATCCGTATCTAAATTATTTTTTTCAATATCTTTAAAGTATCTGTAAGTTCCGACCTTTAACTCTGTACAAGCAGCTTCGTCAGAAACAATAATTCCTTTTGGATGTAACTGAAGTGCACTGACAGTCCACATATGGTTCACACCCTCTTCAACTGCGTGGTGTAATGCTCTTGCTTTGTTGTGACCATTGACCATTATTAAAACTTCTTTTGCATCAAGAATAGTCCCAACTCCGACAGTCAATGATAATTTTGGGACTCTATCTATATCTCCACCAAAAAACCTAGCATTTGCAATAATTGTATCCATAGTTAACTCTTTATCCCTAGTTCTTGAACTCAATGATGATCCAGGTTCATTGAAAGCGATATGTCCATCTGGTCCAATTCCACCTAAAAATAAGTCAATTCCACCTACAGCTCTTATTTTTTCTTCATAATTTTCACACTCTTCTTCATAATCAATTGCTAATCCATTTAATATATTAATATTTTCCTCTTTCATATCAATATACTTGAAGAAATTTTCATACATATAGTAGTGGTAACTTTGTTCATTGGCTGGAGATAACCCAACATATTCATCCATATTAAATGAAATCACATTTTCAAAAGATATAATTCCATCTTCATAAAATTGAATTAATCTTTTATACATAGATAAAGGTGTCCCACCAGTTGGTAACCCTAATACAAATGGTTTTTCTGCAGTTGGCTTTGCAGCTAATATCTTTTTAGCAACATAAACGGCTGCCCAATCCCCAATACTTTTGTCAGTTATAATTACTCTCATTTTAAAATCACTCCCTTGAATTACTTACAGATTCTATATTAAAGTTACCATTTATTTTTATAAAAGTCAATCTTTTAAAGAAATATTCTTTCTAAAAAAAAAATAAAAAATGAATTATATTTACATTTTATATTTTTTTACACTTTCGACAGCATCTCCAATTAATTTATTTGCTTTTTCTCTATCCCTTTGAATTAATTTAACATAAAGGATATCAATAACAGTTAATTGTGCTATTCTGGAGGAGAGAGAAGTGGATCTCAAATTACTTTTTTCAACAATGGTAGTGAGAGAGATATCTCCAATCCCTTTTATAGGATTGGTAGCCACTTTAGTTAATGTGACTACTGTAACTCCCTTTTTTTTAAATTCTAAAATACTTTGATATATATCTAAGGTTTGACCACTATAGGATATTACAAATACAAGGTCTCCTTTTTGAGCTGTAGAAGCATTTGTCAATAAAATATGTTGATCTGTTTCAAATATAACGTTTTTACCTAATTCCCATAATTTATATTGGAAATCTCTTGCAATTATTCCAGAAAATCCAGCTCCTAAAAGAAATATTCTGCCCGCATTTTCAATAGCTTCGACAGCTTTTTCAATCTCCTTAAAATTTAAAACTTTATATGTGTCTTCAATACTTTTAATATTTTCATATACAACTTTTTTAGCAAGAATTTCAGTAGTATCCTCAATACCAATCTCATCATAAATTATCTGAATTTCTTTTTCGTTATTTTTCATAGCTAAATCTCCAGCTAAAGCTATCTTAAATTCTGGAAATCCTTTAAAACCAAGTTTTTTAGCGAATCTAACAATAGATGCTTGACTCACATTACACTTAATAGCTAAATCATATGTATTTAGTCTCTTTATCTCATTCATATTTTCTAATAGAAAGTGAGATATTTTTTTTTCATTTTTTGTAAAACTTTCCTGAAATTCTTTTAGCTTTATAAGCGTTCCACCCATGATTAAAAACCTCCACTACCTCTTCTCTCTATTTTTTAGTTCTTTTTCAATTTCGTTTAATACTTTTCTTTTATTTAAACTCCATTTAGGTTCAATAACTTCATCTTTCTTCCCATCTCCTGTAACTCTGTGAACAACCATTTTTTTAGGTAAAAACTGCAAGATAGTAGCCACAATATCTACATACTCCTCTAAGGTAAAAATTTTAAAATTTGTCCTGCTGTATATCTTTTCTAAAGGTGTTCCTTTTATAATATGAAGCGAATGAATTTTTATTCCCCAAGCACCAGATTGAATAATATACCTAGCTGTATTTAAAATCTCTTCTCTCTCCTCTGTTGGTAATCCTACAATCATATGCGTGACAAATTTTATTCCGTTATCACTTAGTTTTTTAGATATTTCACTATATGTAGAAAGAGGATATCCTCTATTTATCATTTTTGCGATTTTATCATCAATTGTTTGAAGACCTAATTCTATCCACAAGAAATATTTTTTATTTATTTCTTTTAAAAGAGCTAAAGTATCATCCTCTATACAATCAGGTCTAGTTCCTATTGCTAACCCTAAAACTCTTGGATGATTTAAAGCTTCGTAGTAAATATCTCTTAAATAATTTACATCCCCATATGTATTTGTGAAGTTTTGGAAATAAGCTATTACTTTTTTATGCTTAACTTTATCTTTTAAAAACTCTAATTGTTCATCAATTTGTTCTGTTATACTTTTTCTTCTATTCCCAGTAAATTCACCACTTCCGGCATCACTACAAAATATACACCCACCATAAGCAACTTTTCCGTCTCTATTTGGGCAAGTGAATCCAGCATCTAAAGATACTTTAAATACTTTATCGCTAAACTTTTCTCTAAAAAAATCATTTAAAGAATAAAATCTTCTATTGTTGTATTTTTCCATTTTCTTTTTCCTTTTCTTTTTCCATTCTTTCAAGTTTTGAATATATACATCCACAGTAATCCTGTCTGTATAAATCGTGTTCCCTAGATAAATTTACACTTCTTAAATATCTACTTTTCTTTTTAAAATCCCCTCTTAGAAATTTAACTCCATATATTTTCTCAAGCTCAATTCCAATTTCATTTATCCACTGGGCATTTTTCATAGGACTTATACTTAAAACTGTTGAAAAATATTCATATCCTAACTCTTTAGCTTTTTTTGCTGTAGCTTCCATTCTAAGTTTATAACATCTATAGCATCTAGCTCCACCTTCTTTTTCTTTTTCAAACCCTTTTATTTTTTCTATAAAATCTTTACCAGGACTATATTCACCCTCTATTATAGTCATACCAAATTCCATAGCTTCATTGAATGTAAATTGTTCATTTAATCTAGTAATATATTCATCTTTTTCTGTTATATTTGGATTATAAAAATATATATCAATAGTCAAATATGTTTTTAAATACTCAAGTATAGCACAACTACATGGTGCACAACATGAGTGTATTAAAATTTTTTTTCCGCTGTTAAGACCAATTCTATCCAGCTCTTTTTGCATTTCTAATTCGTAATTTACCTTCATGTCATCACTCCTTTTTATTTATATTATGATTATATCATATAACCTAGTGTTTTTTTTATGTTTCTGATATAATTAAGTTAATTATTTTTTGGAGGTGTATTATGAATAAGAAAATTTTTGTTATGTTAGCAAATGGATTTGAATTAATTGAAGCAATGGCACCGATAGATGTTTTAAGAAGAGCAGGATTAAATGTGGTCACTGTATCCACTATGGAAAATACTTTGGAAGTTGAGTCAGCTCAAAGAGTGAAGGTTATTGCAGATATAAATATTCATGATATTAATTCAGGAGAGGGAGTAATGGTAGTTATACCAGGTGGTTTCCCTGGATACGTCAATTTAAGAAATAATTCAAAAGTTATTGAAATTATTAGAGAATATCTGAGTAATAATGAAAAATTTGTTGGAGCTATCTGTGGAGGTCCGACTATTTTAGGGGTAAATGGATTAATTGGCGATTATAGATTTACTTGTCACACATCTGTTAGAGAAGAAATGAACAGTGATAAGTATGAACATATAGATGTGGTAACTGATAGAAATTTAATTACTTCTCCAGGTGTTGGAAAATCTCTTGAATTTGGATTTGCTTTAGCTAGTATTTTTGTAGATGAAGTCACTATAACTAAAGTCAAAAAAGGAATGGAACTTATATAATAAAAATTACAAATAAAAAGGAGACTCCATTTTTAAAGTCTCCTTTTATTATTAGTACACCTTATCTTTTAATCAACTAGATAATACTCAATTGTGCTAACAACTCTCACATTTTTAATCTGTGGATTATGTTGATCTCTGTTAGTTATAGTAAACTGCCCTTGATTTGCAGATTTGATTTTTCCCAAAGAACTATTGGAATCTTTTGCAAACTTTGCAGCAACTTCTCTGGCATTTTTAGTTGCGGTCTCTATCATTTCAGGTTTTAAATCATTAAGTTTAGTATATATATACTCCGTTGTAGTTCCATATTGATTTGAGCTTCCAAGAGCTATATTTTCCTTAACAAGCTCACCTATTTTATTACTTAAAATATATACTTTGTCTACTTTATTTGAATAAACAGTGATTGTCTGATTTGCTACGTATCTAAAAGTAGCAATATTGCTATCGTATTGGTATAGCATTTTATCTTCAATAGTCGGAGCCGAAATAGTTATTTCACTACTCTCTATTCCATTTTCTTTTAAAAACTCAATTATTCTGCTATTGTCTCTCTCTAAATTAGAATAAATTTCAGATAGTTCATTTCCAGCAACCTTAAAATCGATTGGCCATAGAACCACATCTGCTATAACCTCTTTTTCAGCCAATCCTTTGACAGTTACAACTCTATCCATTGTTTTTGCTTTTATAAAACTCTCTCCTAAAGTGTAACCTAAAATCCAAAGACCAAAAAAAATACATATTCCTAAAATTCCGTAACTAATACTTAGTCTATTTCTCATATAATCCTCCTGATTGAAAAATTATTTTGAAACTGCAGTATATTACTCCTCTTCTTCCTCGTTCTCTTCAACAAAAAAATCCTCATACATCTCTTCTTCATCTTCAACTATAAGAGAATCTATTTCATTCAAACAGTTTTCTAATTTTAAGTTTTCTGGTAATTCAGTTTCCTCGATAAAAGTAAAGTTTTCATCTTCTAAAGTTGCTAAGAACAGATGTGGTAAGAATCTATCAAACTCACTAATGTAGGTCGTACTTCCAAAAGGTTGTCCTTGCTTAGAATTTTTATTTAACTCTCTTGAATATTTTGTGTGATTTGAACAATCATGAACAACTATTTGCCAATTTTCTTCACAGGCTTGTTTCATAAGTTTAAATGTTATCTCTCTTGACCATAGTGGGGATATGTATCCTCGTCTAGCCATATACATTCTCTCTCCAACGTAGTTGTTTATATTATCCTCACCAAAGTGGAGTTCAGCACAGTTTATAAAATCTATACCTGTTGATAAAATCTTTTCCTTTTTTTCTTGAAATTCTTTATAAAATTCTGGAGTCATAGGTGTCTCTATTCCTACCATTGGAATATATTCTTTGGCTATTGCCATATTTTCAATCACTTTATCACTACATTTAACAGCTCCTAAATTGAATCTCAGTTCATTTAACCCAGCTTCACCAAGCTTTTTTAGATTTTCTCTTGTACATAAGGAACCATTTGTATACATATGTTGGTAAATTCCTGCTTCATTTAGTTTTTTGATAATCCCATAATACTTTTCAATCTCTAAGAATGGCTCCAGATACACATAAGCTATTCCTGATGGTTTTTTTTGTATAGATAATAATAGCTCTATATCCTCTTCATAATAAAGAGTTTCTCCAATTTCCCACATCCCATCTGGAATAGGGTCTTGATTATCAATATTATCGTGATAATAACAAAATTTACACAATAAATTACACTGATGTGTTTTTCTTACTCCTCCAAGGCCATCGCCGAATAGGCATGAAATACAACCTTTTGGAAATTTTTGTTGATTTCCAACAAAAAATGTTCTTCCTTTTAGATTTTGTAATTCAGTTATCTCACTTTTCATTTCTTGATGTTTTTTATTAACTGCCAATTCAATCTGTCTAATAGTTGAATCTATAATAGGGCTAAATCTTTTAAACACTTCTGTTTTATCTCCAGAAAGTGATGATAGGTGATTAAACCATTCTAATGCGTCTTTTTTTGATATTTTCATTATTTATTCTCCAATTCTAAAATTAAAATATAACCTGTACTCAATTATATACTTTTTGAGTAAAGATTACAACTAAATACTCTACTAAAGTGTTGCGAAAGATAAATCTACTATTTTAAATCCATCAATAGCAGCACTAATAATTCCACCTGCATATCCTGCCCCTTCCCCTATGGGATAAAGCCCTATAGTGTTGATAGATTCTCCAAATTCGTTCCGTGTAATTTTTACGGGAGCAGATGTTCGAGTTTCAGGTCCTATCAAGTTTGCATATTCACTTATAAAGTTTCTTTGTGTTTTTTCCCAGTATCCCATAGCCATTTTCATATTTTTAGATATTACTTCTGGAAAAAGATTATTTAAGTCATAACTTTTTAATTCCATTTCATAACTAGATTCAATCTTTCTGTTTGTAGGTTTTTCTTTTAAAAAATCAAGAACATTTTGATACAGTGCTCCATAATTTCCGATTATATCATAGGTTTTCTTTTCCAATTTATCTTGGTACTCCATTCCTGAAAAAAGCTCATCTCCAAACTCATTAGCTTTAATTCCAACAACTAAAGCTGAGTTAGAAAATTTACCATCTCTTTGAGAATAACTCATTCCGTTAACTAGGGTCCCTCCTTCTTGAGATGCCGCATTCACAATCACACCACCTGGACACATACAAAATGAAAAAACTCCTCTTTCTTCCGATTTATTATTATAAGTTAAACTATATGTTGCAGCCTCCAAATTTGGATGTGAAGCCATTTTACCATATTGCATAGTATCTATATCTATCCTTGGATGCTCTATTCTTGTTCCTATAGCAAAAGGCTTATTTTCCATGAAAACTCCATTTTTATGGAGCATTCTATAAGTGTCTCTTGAAGAGTGTCCGATAGCTAATATTACATGATCAAATAATATATTTTCTTCCATTGAAATAGGTGACTTTAAATTTTGAATTTTTATACCTTTTACTTTTCTATTTAAAACTATAATATCTTTTACTAAAGTATTGAAATGAAACTCCCCACCTAAATTTATAATCTTTTTTCTTAGGTTTTTTACAACTATTTTTAATATGTCTGTTCCTACATGTGGTTTATAATCCCAAAGAATTTGCTCCTGAGCCCCATTAGCAACTAGCTCTAAAAATATTTTATTCATATAGCCGCTTTTAACTCTAGTATTTAATTTACCATCTGAATATGTTCCAGCCCCTCCCTCTCCGAACTGAATATTTGAGTTTGGGTTAAGCATACTAAATTTTATAAACTTATCAATAGTTTTATCCCTGTCATCAACTTTTTCTCCTCGTTCATAGATTATAGGTTTTATTCCCAACTCACAAAGTCTAAGAGCAGCAAAAAGTCCTGCTGGACCAGCTCCTACGATAGCAACCTTCTCTATTCCATCTTTTGCTCGATAGTTTGAATCCACACTTTCTTTAAACACATTTACATTTGTCAAAGATGAAATATCTACATCATTTTTTAATGTAACCTCTATATTATAAACAAATTTTATTTCAGATTTTTTTCTACTGTCTATAGACCTTTTTGAATATTCAATTTTTTCTATATTATTTGCTTTTATTCCTCTTTTAACAATCTCTTTTCTAAGTTCAAGGGTTTGATCTTTTTCAATAGAGATATTGATATTATTTATAACAACCTTCACTTCACACCTCTTTATTTTAAATAAAAAAAGCTTCGAACGATATTCTTCAAAAGAATTGTATTCGAAGCATTTTGTAATTATACTATTTTTTCCTCTAAAGTTTTTCCAACTCTGAATTTAACTACTTTTTTCTCTTTTAATTTCATTTTTTTACCTGTTTGTGGGTTTCTTACGTATCTTGCTGCTCTAGTAACCACTTCGAATTTTCCCCATCCTATAAATGATACTGGTTCACCTTCAACTAACTTTTGCTCAACTAAATCCAAAAATAACTTAACTGCCTTCTCTGCATCTTTTTTAGTGTATTCACCTGTTTTTGCAAATAAATCGATAAACTCTTTTTTAGTCATTGTTACCTCCTTGAACTATTATAAAATATAGTATGCAAGAAACCAAAAACTTGAAAACCCTTTATTTATGGTATCTTTAAACCGATTATACTCAGAAAACCCTTAAATGTCAATACTTTATAGATATTTTTTTAGATTTATAAAAAAATTTTAAATATGGCGATAGAGGTGGGACTTGAACCCACGAAGCTTACGCTCTACACGCGTTCCAGGCGTGCTCCTTAGCCACTCGGTCACTCTACCTTATTCATCAATTGGTACTTCTCTATGATAGCATATGAAAAGAAAAAAATCAATAAACTTCATCTAATTTTTATTTTATAATTCCTTTTTCTTGATATTTTAGAAATTCAGGTAGCATAATCTTTTCATATAGTTCAGGAACATATATCTTTATAATTTCAGCTCTTTTTAGAATCTTTTCCATAGGGGCATTAAACTTTTTCCAAGTATGTCCATCTGAAGTTAAATTTTGCATAAAGCCTTGATATCTATCGCAAACATTCGCAAACTTAGCTTCATTAGTTTCACACTCTTCAAATTCTATCCAAAGTCTTAAAAAATCCTCTTTTTGATCATCTGGTAGGAGAGAGAAAAGTTTAATTGTAGCTTGTAGCTCGTCCTCAGCTTTACTAGGTTTTACATCACCAAAGGCAGGAGTATCTCCAGCATATATTTCAACTAAATCATGAACTTTAACCTTTTGATCACATGCCACCATAATTTGATCCATACATACTCTTCCAACAATAGGATAGAGATGATCATTGATCCAAACTTTTCGTCCTTGATTTTTACGAATCAATCCATCAGCATAACCAATGGGTAAAGTAGCAATCCTTTCATCTTGACTTGCTTCATAAGTAAAATTGTAACCTACTTTTTCTTTTGCTTTAATTTCTTTTACCATCATAACACGTGTAAATAAACTCATAACAGGTTGTAAATCAGGATTAATGATTCCTTTAGGATCGATACCATACATTCCAATACCTAAACGATCCATATTGGTAATATCATCATGATGATACATTGTCCCTGCAGTATTATCACAATGAATATATTTAAATGAATACCCTTGAATGCGTTCGATAAATGTGTCTAGTTGTTTTTGATAAGTCCCATCATTGGTTTCAGCTCCGCCAAAATGGGTAAAAACACCTGTGACCTCAATCATTTCGTTTTCTTTTAATAAAGCCATTGCTTCGTCTAATTCTTCTCTTGTTTTAAG
>NZ_CDRRQU010000046.1:0-17209 GCF_977044495.1 Cetobacterium sp.
TCACTTTTACACTTGTTTTAGGAAATGGAGCGACGTGGGAGCAAGCTTTGGGGGTAGTATTTATATCTGGAGTTATATTTTTGGCACTGACTTTTTCAGGGTTGAGAGAAAAAATAATAGATGCTATTCCATCTGCAATTAGACTGGCTGTAGGGGCTGGGATAGGTTTATTTATAGCGTTTATAGGAATGCAAGGGATGGGTTTGATTGTAAGTAATCCAGCAACGATAGTAGCTTTAGGAAAATTTAATCTAAATGTTGTTTTAGGATTGATAGGATTTGCAATTATGGGATTCTTAGAAATGAGAAAAGTTAAAGGTGGAATTTTAATAGGAATTGTAGTGACAACGATTTTAGGAATTATCTTTGGTGCAGTTCAGTTGCCATCACAGATAATATCAATGCCTCCAAGTCCAGCACCGATTGCTTTGAAACTTGATGTATTAGGAGCTATAAAACCGATATTTTTGGGATCAATTTTTTCATTCATGTTTGTGGATTTATTTGATTCTTTAGGAACTATAATGGCTTGTGCCCATGAAGCTGAAATGATAGATGAAAAAGGTAAAATTAAAAATGTAAGTAAAATATTAGAAGCTGATGCGGTAGCGACAGTGATAGGTTCTCTTTTAGGAACATCTACTACTACAACATTTGTAGAATCAGCTTCAGGGATAGCGGTCGGTGGAAGAACTGGATTAACAGCATTGACAACAGCAATTTTATTTGTAATTTCATTGTTTTTTTCACCAATGATAGGTGTTGTTCCAGCATTTGCCACAGCACCTGCTCTTATACTTGTTGGAGTTTATATGTTTAAAAATTTATTGGATATAGATTTTCATAATATAGAGGTTGCAATACCATGTTTTTTAATAATACTGATAATGCCTTTAACTTATAGTATTTCTATTGGAATTTCTTTTGGATTTATCTCTTACATACTAGTTTGTCTATTTGGTGGTAAAATAAAAGATATAAAACCAATAATGTGGGCGATAGGTTTTTTCTCAGTTGTGGAGTTAATATTTAAATAAAAAAGGAGCTAAGCTCCTTTTTTATTTATAAATTAGGCACTCTTTTTTTTACTGAAATTGTGAGGTTTAAATATGATAGAGCCTCCAAAAGCGATTAAAGCTGGAAGAATCCATGGAAAACCATGACTGGCAAGAGGGATAAATTTTAAATCTATTTTCAGCATTTCAGCTATACTGATTATCAAAGTCACTGCTACCACAGATTTAAAAGTAAAGTGATTTTTAATTCCGAAGATATTTAATAATATAAGAACAATCGTAACAGGATAAAGTATTACTAATACAGGAACAGATAAACTTATTATATAATCTAATCCTGCAATGGAAAGTATTGCAGAGAAAATACAAATTGCAAGAGCTATTTTTTTATAAGAAATTTTAAATAGTTTAGAAAACCATTCACTAGCTAGTGCTACTAAACCTACAGAAGTTGTTAAACAAGCAGCTGCAACACAAACTCCAAAAGCTACCTTTCCAATATTCCCAAGAGTCATTTCTGCTAATGTTAGTGTTGTTTGAGCAGTAGTAAGACCTTTTATATTACTAATTTGTGCCCCCAGATAAATTAAACTCAAGTAGATAAATCCAAGCCCAATAGCAGCAATAAATCCAGCATTACTTAAAAAAGATTTTTGCTCGTTTGAATCAGTTATTCCTTTTCCTTCAAGTCCTCTAATGATTATAACACCAAATAAAACAGAAGCTAGAGCATCCATTGTTTGGTACCCACTAACAAATCCATAAGAAAATGGATTTACATTTATAGTGGAATCAACAGGTGTACCTAAGTTACTAGTTATTCCTAAGATAGTTATTAATGAAAGAATTAAAAGGATAATAGGTGTTAAAAATTTTCCTAGAATATCAGTGATGCTTGATTCATTTAGAACTAAAAATAAAGTGATTCCAAAAAAAACAACAGATGTCAATATAGCAATAATACTAGGATTTGAATTTGGAAATAAAGGTAAAATTCCCATTTCAAAAGTAGTTGATCCTGTTCTTGGTATGGCAAATAGAGGACCTATAACTAGTATTAATATAGTTGAATAAAAGATATCAAATTTATTTGAAACTTTATTTGCAAACTCATCCAGACTTCCAACTTTTGTGAACGCAAGAATTCCAAGCAGCGGTAAACCAATTCCAGTTAGAAAAAAACCTAGACCAGCTTGAAACCAATCTTTTCCTACTGCTACTCCAACAGAAGGAGGAAATAGTAAATTTCCCGCTCCGAAAAACATAGAAAATAAAGCAAAACCTAAAATTAAAATTTCTTTCTTTTTATTCATTGTAACCTCCAAAAAATTAGTGTAATTGTGATGAAAAACATATTTATAATAGTTAACTAGAAAAATTGTACCAAAAAATAAAAAAAAAATCAAGAATAAAATAATAAAAAAAAGGTATTTAAGTACTAAAAAATAGTACATAAAAATACAGTTGAAAAAAAAAGGTAAAGGGTGTATAATTGCAAACTGTATGAAAAAAAATCAGGAGGGAAAAAGTGAAGGTTTATTTAACAAACAAAGAAACAACGGAGCAAGTTCTTCTTTTAGGAGAAAACAAAGGACACTACTCATTTACAAAAACTACTTTGCTGGGATTTATGGGAGGGGTGTATATAGCTCTTTCAGCTTTGGGAAACTTAATAGCTAACTTTACTGTGGGTGGAGGTGCTGGAAAATTTATTGGAGCTGCTGTTTTCCCAACAGGATTGATGCTTGTTGTATTAGTAGGAGGGTCATTATTTACAGGAGATTGCCTAGGTTTATTAGCTTTTAGTAAAGGAAAAGTAGAAAAGACAACATATACAAGAAATTTATGTGCGGTTTGGATAGGGAATTTTTTAGGATCAATATTTATAGCGTATGTGTCTTATTTTGCTGGAAATTATTCATCTAATGAATTTGCTAGGTATGTAGTTGGAGTTGCAGAGCATAAAGTTCACCTTACATTTACAGAGGCGGTAGCTAGTGGATTTTTGTGCAATGTATTGGTAGCTATTGGAGTTTGGTTCGCTTTAGCTGCAAAAGATTTGGCAGGAAAAATACTGGCTATTTGGTTTCCTATAATGCTATTTATATTAGGAGGATTTCAGCACGTAGTTGCAAATATGTATTATGTAAGTATAGGAAAAATACTTTTACCTATGGTGTATTCACCAAGTGAGATGGCAGTTCATTTTTTAGCAGTTACAATTGGGAACTTTTTATCAGGAGCATTATTTTTACCGTTAATATATAAAAAATTATATATGAATGATTAAAAGAAAAAGGAGTAGAAAATTAAATTTCTACTCCTTAAGTTTTTATTTGTTTCTATGAACAGTTCTTCCATCAGCTTGATGATTAGGTGTCATTGTGATTTCTGTCAGTTGAATATTTTCAGGAAGACCAGTAGTGTAAATAACAACACTTGCAACATCATCAGGAGTTAGTGCTTCAATACCTTTATAGGTATTTTTAGCCTTTTCAGTATTGCCTTTAAATCTAACTTTACTGAATTCAGTCTGAACTAAACCAGGCTTAATATTAGTTACTCTGATATTCGATTCAACCAAATCAATTCTTAAACCATCAGAAAAAGTTTTTACAGCAGCTTTGGAGGCACAATAGATGGCACCTCCTGCGTAAGCACTATCACCAGCGATAGAACCAATATTGACAATATGCCCAGAATTGTTTTTTAACATAGAAGGAACAATGGCACTTGTGATGTAAAGCATTCCTTTTATATTAGTATCGATAACAGTGTCAATATCTGTGGGAGAAGCTAGATAAGCTTTATCTAAACCTAGGGCTAGTCCGGCATTATTGATTAGGATATCGATTTTTTTAAAAGACTCTGGTAAAGTTTTTACTTTGTCTTCAATATCCTTACTGTTACGCACATCAATAACTAAAGTATGAACTCTTATACCATACTTTCTAATTAATTCTTCTTTTAAAGAATCAAGTAAATCGGAACTTCTAGCGGTCAAAATAAGATTAGCACCTTTTTCTGCATATGCTAGTGCACAACTTCTACCAATACCTTTTGTAGCTCCAGTAATAAAAACAGTTTTACCGTATAAATTGTTCATAGAAAACCCCCTTAGCTTAGTATATAAGCATTTTTTATTTTTTCAACACTATCATAAATATTTGTGTTTGAATCTATTTTAATCGAAAAATCCGAAGATATTTTATAAAGAGTTTGTCTTTTATCATATAAATCTTGGATAGTTTTAAAAACATCCTCAGAATTAGTGAGAAGAGGTCTAGTTTTACTTCTTTTAACTCTTTCATAAATTGTTTTTACATCACAATCCAAATAAACTACAAAGGACGTGGATTTGAGATTTTTGATATTTACATTGTCAATAATTGCTCCACCACCGGTAGAAATAACAATATTATTATCTCTAGATTCCTCTTCGATAATGGATCTTTCTAAATCTCTGAAGTATTTTTCTCCATATTCTTCAAATATTTCAGGAATAGTTTTCTTTTCTTTTATAGATATGCAACGGTCGATATCTATAAATTTCATATCCAAACTTTTAGCTAAAATTCTACCGATAGTCGTTTTTCCGCTACCCATAAAACCTATAAGGGCAATATTAGCTTTCATAAAGTCTAAAAATGTTCCCCATTATCATAGTAGTTAGAACCTTCAAGAGGATAGAAGATAACAGTAGTGTCATTGTTATTTGTTAATTTTTTACAAAAATTTGTGATAAAATCTGCAACAAGATCTTTAGTTTTTTGTCCCCTGTCAAACCAAGCTACATCAACAAAAGTATATCCTGCAACGATTGTTCCATCAAAAATATATTCAGTTTCAGTGTGCTCGATAGTGAACCAACTTCTATCACATTGAACAATTGAAGTAAGTCCATCAATCAGTTCCTTACTATTTTCAATTAAACTTTTTTTATCAATACCTCTAAATTTTAAATGTGGCATTTCATTCCTCCTTTTCTGGTAAAAGTACAACTTCTACACAATTCTTTATATCAAGTGCTCTATTAGAAAAATTTATAATAGAGTTGTAGTTTACTGTTTTATTATACCTCATAGGAGCATAAAATTCATAGTCAGATATTAAATTTTTTTTCTCCAGATAATTATTCCAGAAACTATTAGTTTTTAGTGCAGTCTCAAAGTTTAGCTTATAGTTTTTTTGAATGTCTAAAATTTTATTTTTTGGAAAATTTCCCTTCTGTATACTTTCAATAGTATCAGTCACTTTGGAGATGACTTCATTGACTCTTTTAGTATCTATACTGAAGGTTATTTGAAGATAATTCTCACCAAAATTTAATTTTTCTAGATTAGAATACGAAGATATAGAATAAACTCCACCGATTTTTTCTCTGACATCTTCTATCAATAATATATTTAATAGATTGGAAAAAGCACTATATAAAACTCTGTTTTCTAGAGAAAAATCGCCGTGATAAGGAAAAGTTAGAATAACTGTGGCTTTTTTATCTACTCCTTTAACAAGATTTTTTTTAATCGAATTAGTAGGATAAACTACATTAAGATTTTTATAGTTTAATTGAGTGTCATTTATAGGAAGGTTAGCAAAATAATAATCTAGATTTTTAATTAAAGTTTCTTCATCAATAGAACCTGTGACAACTAATTTATAGTCCTTGAAATTACTAAATAAATTATCAAATGTACTTAAAAGATTTTCTTTGCTGACATATGAAAGATCCTCTGTTTTTAAAAGTTGTTTTCTAGGGTGGTTATTATTTAAAGTTTCTAAATACATCTTTTTTAATAGAGATTTAGGAGAAAAATCTCTATTTTTAATTAATTCGCTATTTGTTTTTAGATTCGATTCAATAATATTTTCATCAAATTTAGGGTTTGAAAGCAATACTCTAAAATATTTTAATGCCTCAGTTAAATTTTCTTTGTTTGTGGAAATCAAAAAACCTTGAGTATAGTCATTGATAAATGGTTCAACACTGAAATTCTTACCTTTAAAGTAAAGTTCTAGAGAACTGTAGTCAATATTACCTACTCCAGAATTAGAGAGAATATCTGGAAGGAAAAGTGAATTGATATACTTTGAATAATCTAAACTGGAGCTGCCTTGTAGTTTAGTTAACTTAAAAGTTATATTATCCTTGTCAAAATCAGTCTCTTTATAAAGGACTTCTATTCCGTTTGAAAGAAGTAGCTTTGTGTAATCTTTTTCTTTTGAAATAATTTTAGAGACACCTGGAGTTAAGTTCAAATCAGGGAGTTCAGTTTCAAAAGATATTTCCTCGATAGAGGTTGAGGGTTGTGCTAGTAATGAATCAATTAAAGATTTGATTTCATCCTCTTTAGGTAGCTTTTCTTTCATGTTATCTCTTGAAGTTATCAAAACGTTATAATTCAAGGAGATTAAATTGGATGCAATTTTTTTTAAGTCATCAATAGTTATATTTTTTAAAATTTGTTCTGTCAATTCATACTCAATATCAGGTTCTATAAAAATATTGTTATTTAAAATATAATCGACAATAGAATCTATGTAAACATCATTTTTTATACTTTCTTTATTGTTGACAATATTTTTTAAATTATTTAAAAGGTTAAGTTTTTCGTTTTCCAACTCTTGAGTTGAGACTCCATTTGATGAAATATTTTTTATGTTATTAATTATATCTGTTATAGATTTGTCTATATTTTCACCTTTTATAAGGGCTGAAATAGCGTAAATTCCAGTATCTTTGTTAAGAGGATAGTTATAGATAGATGAATATACAAAAGATGAATCTTTAGCTTTAGATAAAATAGAAAATCTTGTATTCAAGATAGAGTTAAGTAAAATTTTTTCTAAACTTTCTTTAAATGCAGCTAAAGTATCAATCGGACGTATAGATTCTTTCCACATTATATTAAAATTGGTTGTTGTTAATTCAGGGTCAGTAAAGATAGTGATAGAGTCTTCTATGGGTAGAGAAATACTGTAATTCTCATTTATAACTTTCGATTTATTTTTTAATGGTGTGAAGTTTTTAATGATGAGCTCTTCAATATCATCAATATTAAAATCACCCACGGCAACAATAGCCATATTTTCTGGTTGATACCATTTTTCGTAATAATCTCTGAGTCTTTTAGAAGTTGCTCCTTTTATAGTTTCGGGATGACCAATGGGAAATCGCTTAGAATACCAAGAGTCTCCGTATAAAATTTTCTTTTGTAAATCTCCGACTCTCTGTGAAATACCTTGTCTTAGTCGCCACTCTTCAATAATTATATTTTTTTCATTTTCAATGTCTTTGGAATCAAGTGTAATTTCTGAAGCCCATTCTTTAAGAACATCAAAACCAGTCTCGAGGTCTGTTTTTGATGTAGGAACTTGGAGTTTATAAACTGTTTCAGAGAAACTAGTGTAAGCATTTAGGTCTCCACCAAAACTTAATCCTAAAGATTGAAGATATGTGACAAGTTCATTTTTTTGATATTTAGTGGTTCCGTTGAAGGCCATATGTTCTAAAAAGTGTGCTAATCCTTGCTGCTCTTCCGCTTCATAGAGCGAACCGGCTTTTACAACAAGGTTCAAAGAAGCTCTATTCTCTGGTTTTTTATTTTTTAATATATAATATTGCAAACCATTGTCAAGAGTGCCGGAGACTAAATTAGTAGATACTTGTAAGTTTATTCCATCACTTCCCCAAATAAAAAATTGTAAAATCAAAAATACTATAGTGAAGAGACACATTCTTTTTTTCATTGATAAATCCTCCTTGTATAAGTTAAAGATAATTAAATATTAACATTTTATAACTTTTATTAAAAGGATTATTTAGTGGATTTTTTTTAATAAAATTGTTAAAATGTGGTGAAGAAATAATAAATGGAGGATAACGTGAGAGTAAAAGACAAAAAGAAATTTTTTAGGTTTTTAATACTATTGACAATTTTTATTTTTACAATTTCTTGTGGAGTAAAAAGATTTGTTCTTAATGATGAGCCAAGAAAAACTGAGATGGTAAGAGATGAGATAAAAATAGATGTTTTATCTGCAAATAAATTGGAAGTAAAAGAAGAGGTTGAAAAAAAAACTTTAGATACAAAAGAGGATAGGAAAGAGGAGAAAGTTGAAAATATAACCGAAGATAAGTTGCCAGAAGAGAGTACATTAGTAGTTGAAAAGAAAGAAGGGAAAAATCTGGAAAAGGATACAGAAAGTAATTTGAAATATATTAAAAACCAGACATTGTTCGTTTATAGAGATGAGTTACAAAAAGAAAAGATAGATACCTTAAGAAAAGGTACAAGAGTTGAAATTGTAGATGAAAAAGAGATATCTGTAAATGATAAAAAAAAATCATTGTTAAAAATACAGTATAAAAAAGATTTAAAAAATAGAACTGGATGGATAAGTAAAGTAGAATTAGGGGGTAGCTTAAATGAGGTATTACCAAATAATTGGAAAAATTTAGACTTTACAACAGATTATTCAATGAATAATTTTAGTAATAATCCAAGAGTTGATGTGAAGGGAGTATATCTAAATATATATACTATCGGAAGTCCTAAAAAGATGGAAAGACTGATAAATTTGACAAAAACAACAGAAATAAATGCTTTTGTAATAGATGTAAAAGATGATAATGGGGTCATATCCTTTGAAATGGAAGCTCCTAAGAAATTTGGGATACCAGTTTCAAAAAATTATCCAGTAAAAAATATAGAAGAATTTATGCAAAAAATGAAAGAAAATAATATATATACAATAGCACGGATTGTGTCGTTTAAAGATCCAACGTATGCAAAAGCAAATCCAGATAAAGTTATAATTTCAAGGGATACAGGAAAACCTTTCACAAATAGTGATGGAATTATTTGGGTATCCGCACATGATAGAAATCTTTGGGAATATAATATAGCAGTTGCAGAGGAAGCAGCAAAAGTTGGATTTAATGAAATTCAATTTGATTATGTAAGATTTCCAGCTTCAAATGGTGGAAAACTAGATGCAAAATTAAACTATAGAAATACTAAAAACGAATCGAAGCCAGAGACTATCCAAAAATATTTAAAATATGCAAGAGAGCGGTTAAATGCTCTAGAAGTTTATACAAGTGCTGATGTTTATGGGCAGGTAGGAACTTTTAATGATGATATGGGGTTAGGTCAGCACTGGGAAGCTGTGACTCAAGTTGTAGATTATATATCTCCAATGATGTATCCAAGCCATTATGGTAATGGAGCATACGGGATAGCTGTTCCAGATGCACAACCTTATAAAACAATATACTATTCTTTAAAAGACTCTATAAATAGAAATGAAAATGTTAATTCGCCAGCCACAGTTAGACCTTGGATTCAAGCTTTTACAGCAAAGTGGGTAAAGGGACATATAAACTATAATGAAAAAGAGATTAGAGAGCAAATAAAAGCAATGAATGATTTGGGAGTAACAGAATACTTGTTATGGAGTCCGAGCAATAATTATAAGATTACAGGCAAATAAAAATAAATGTTTAAAAAAAGTATAGTGTATGATATAATGTCATTTGAACTAAATTAAAGGAGAAAAGATTGGAAGGAATAATAGTTATAGATAAACCGATTGGTATAACTTCCTTTGACGTTATAAGGAGTTTAAGAAGAACTTTAAAAGAAAGAAGAATTGGACATACAGGAACATTAGATCCCTTAGCAACAGGAGTTTTAGTTATTTGTGTAGGAAAAGCTACAAAATTAGCACAGGATATAGAAGGATATGAGAAAGAGTATGTTGCAGAACTAGAACTTGGATTAAAAACAGACACTTATGATATAGATGGAAAAATTTTAGATGAGGTGGATAGATTTGATGTCTCTTATGAATTTTTTGAAAGAACATTAGAGATGTTTAAAGGAGATATAAAGCAAGTACCACCAATGTATTCTGCGATAAAAGTGGATGGGAAAAAACTTTATGAGTTAGCAAGAGCAGGTGTTGAAATAGAAAGAAAAGCAAGAGAGGTAAGTATAACAGCTTTAAGACTATTATCTTTTGATGGAGTGAGAGCTAAAATTGATTGTACAGTTTCAAAAGGAACATACATAAGAAGTCTGATTTATGATTTAGGTGAGAAACTAAAGACATTTGCAACAATGACTGCTTTAAAAAGAACTAGAGTCGGTAAAGAAGATTTAAGTAGGGCATTCACATTGGAGAAAATTGAAGAAATGGTGTCAGAAAATAACTTTTCTTTTTTGGTTTCAGTGGAAGACTACTTTAAGTTTCCCAAAGTGGAGATTGAAGATGAAAATGATTTAAAACTTTTTGTAAACGGACAAAAATGTAAAAAAAGAGTAGATGAAGGTAAATACAGGGTCTATTCAAAAAATAAATTTATAGGTTTAGGCGAAGTTACAAGGGGTTTATTAAAAGGTTACAAGTATTATTAATGATAGAGAGGAAGATATATGAAAATTAAAAATATTGCAATTATTGCGCACGTTGACCATGGAAAAACAACTTTGGTGGACTGTTTATTGAGACAATCAGGAGTTTTCGGTGCCCACGAGTTGGAAAAAGTTGCAGAGAGAGTAATGGATTCTAATGATATTGAAAAAGAGAGAGGAATAACGATATTTTCTAAAAATGCATCAGTAAAGTATGGAGATTATAAAATTAATATTGTAGATACTCCAGGACATGCGGACTTCGGAGGGGAAGTTCAAAGAATTATGAAGATGGTTGACTGTGTTGTTCTATTGGTAGACGCTTTTGAAGGGCCAATGCCACAAACTAAATATGTTTTAAAGAAAGCTTTGGAGCAAGGACATAGACCGATAGTTGTAGTAAATAAAGTAGATAGACCAAATGCCAGACCAGAAGAGGTTTTATATATGGTTTATGATCTATTTATAGAGCTAAATGCCAATGAATTGCAATTGGAATTCCCAGTAGTGTATGCTTCAGGAAAAGTGGGATTTGCTAAAAAAGAGTTGAAGGATACTAACAATAATATGCAACCATTGTTTGAAACAATACTGGAACACGTTGAGGATCCAGAAGGTGATAGTTCAAAACCAGCTCAATTTTTAATCACAAATATTGAGTATGATAATTATGTAGGTAAATTGGCAGTTGGAAGACTTTATAATGGTTCACTGAGAAGAAATCAAGATGTTATGTTGATAAAAAGAGATGGAAAGCAAGTTAGAGGAAAGGTTTCAGTTCTTTATGGATATGAGGGTCTAAAAAGAGTTGAGATTCAAGAAGCTTTCTCCGGAGATATAATTTCTGTAGCAGGTTTAGATAATATCGATATCGGAGAGACGATTGCCGATTTTAATGAACCTGTTGCTCTACCGGTAATAGATATAGATGAGCCAACTTTGGCGATGACATTTATGGTAAATGATTCTCCTTTTGCTGGAAAAGAAGGGAAATTTGTAACATCTAGAAATATATGGGATAGACTTCAAAAGGAACTTCAAACAAATGTTAGTATGAGAGTAGAAGCTACAGAGAGTCCGGATGCTTTTGTAGTAAAAGGAAGAGGTGAGCTTCAACTTTCAATACTTTTAGAAAATATGAGAAGAGAAGGATTTGAAGTTCAAGTTTCAAAACCAAGAGTTTTGTTAAAAGATATAGATGGAGAAAAATACGAACCAATTGAATTGGCAATGGTTGACGTTGATGAAGCTTTTGTTGGAGTCGTAATCGAAAAGATGGGAATTAGAAAGGGAGAGATGATAACAATGACTCCTGGAACTGATGGATACACAAGACTAGAATTTAAAGTACCTGCAAGAGGTTTAATTGGATTTAGAAATGAATTTTTAACAGATACAAAAGGAACTGGAATTTTAAATCATTCATTCTATGATTTTGAACTATATAAGGGAGCAATTCCGACGAGAGCAAAAGGAGTGTTGATTTCATTAGAGCAAGGAACAACTGTAGCTTATGCTTTAGGTGGGTTACAAGATAGAGGAGTATTGTTTGTTGATCCGGGAGTAGCAGTCTATGAAGGAATGGTTGTTGGAGAGCACAATAGAGATAATGATTTAGTTGTAAATGTATGTAAAACTAAAAAATTAACGAATATGAGAGCATCAGGAAGTGATGATGCAATAAAGCTTGCTACACCAAGAAGATATACTTTAGAACAAGCTCTTGATTATATAGCAGATGATGAATTAGTAGAGATTACTCCAACTAATATCAGAATAAGAAAAAAGTTTTTAAAAGAAAATGATAGAAGAAAAAACTCTAAATAATATTTGAAGAGGTATATCTATGAAAAAATTATTGTTTGTAATTATGCTATTATCAATTTTTGGAGGTTGTAGTAGTTTTAACAGAAAGAAGTATACAGAAGAGGAAGTTATAGCAGCAGTAGTTGTGGATAATGTGTATATTTTAAATAGGGCAATAAAAAATGGTTTTAACATAGATCAAAAGTTAAGAAATGGAGACACTCTTTTAAGTTTGGCATTAAAGGAGAATTCTCTGCAAGCTATAGCTAGTTTATTATCAAATGGTGCAAACATATCCAATGACCTACCAGCGAGAAAAAATATAGGAACTGATACAATAATTTCATCAAGACCGTTAATTTTTTATGTAAATAGTATGGAAGCTTTACAAATGTTTATAAATGATAAAGCTGATATAAATGTATTTACAAGTGATGGAGAACTTCTTTTAAATTTTTATATGAAGACAAAACCAGAAGACTTATCCATATCTTTAATAGAGAATGGGGCTGAATTAAATATTCTTGATTCAAGTCAGTGGTATCCAGTATTTTGGGCAGTTAATATAGAGAATAAGGATATTTTAAAAGCATTATTGAAAAGAGATAGTAACCAGTATTTACTGAGAGATAAAAAAGGAAATTATCCAATATATTATGCTAATTCAAAAGAGATTATGAAAGAGTTATTACATGGTGAGTATGATTCTCAGACAAAAAATATATATGGGGAAAACATATTGGGAGAGGTATATTTAAAAGCTAAGGAGCTAGGTTATGATGAGTTACTTCCTATTTTGTTAAAAAAAGGTGTGAATCCTAACTATACCTCATATAAGTAAAAATTATAAAAGTTAAAGCAAGGATAGAATTTTATGAGTTCTATCCTTGTTAACTATTTAGCGAACTTGAAAAAATGGTAAAAATAATGTATAATTTCAAAAGCATTTTTTCACAGGAGGAAATAAATGATACGTAAGCTTTTAAGCCCCATAGATAGATTATCTTTTTCTAGAAAATTGATATTAGGATTTCTAACAGCAATAATTTTAGGGTCAATACTACTATATATGCCATTTTCTCTTCAAAATGGACAAAGAATAAGTTTTTTAACAGCTATTTTTACAATAACATCTGCAATATGTGTGACTGGTTTGTCTGTCATTGATATAAGTAAGGTTTTATCTTTTGAAGGACAAATAATATTACTTGTATTCATTCAATTAGGTGGTCTGGGCGTGATGACTTTTTCATCACTATTTTTTCTTTTGATTGGGAAAAAGATAGGATATAAAGATAGAGAGTTGATAAAAGAGGAAAGAAATGCAGAAAATAGCGGTGAAGTCGTAGAGTTTATAAAAAAAATAATAATAATTGTTTTTTTAATAGAAGGAATAGGAGCATTTTTTCTAACGCTGGAATTTTTAAAAGTTTTTAATTTTTCAAAAGCTTTATATTATGGAATATTTCATTCTATATCTGCTTTTTGTAATGCAGGATTTGCATTATTTTCAAATAACTTAGAAAATTATCCAGGAAGTATATTGATGAATATGACAGTAGCATATTTGATAATATTAGGTGGAATTGGATTCTCAGTAATAAATTCAGTATTAGTAGCAGTTAGAAGAGATGTAAAAAGATTTACTTTAACATCAAAAGTTGCTATATTAGTTTCAATGTTTTTAACATTTGTTGGAATGATTTTATTCTTTTTATTAGAATATAAGAACCCTTTAACAATTGGAAGTTTAGGTTGGTTTGATAAAGCTTTGGCAGCTTTTTTTCAAAGTGTGACTACTAGAACTGCTGGATTTAATACTGTTTCTATAGAAGCATTAAAGCCAGCAACAATATTTATGTTCTGCATTTTAATGTTTATTGGTGCTTCTCCTGGATCGACTGGTGGAGGAATAAAGACAACAACAATTGGAGTTATTATTTTTTATGTTATAGGAATAGTTCAAGGAAAGGAAAATATAAATGTCTTTAATAGAAGGATAAGTTGGGATATACTAAATAGAGCATTAGCAATACTTATAATTTCAATTATCTATGTTTCCATAGTAATAATGTTGGTTATGACAATAGAGGATATGAGCTTTGAAAAAGTTACCTTTGAGGTGATATCAGCTTTTGCGACTGTTGGATTATCAATGGGAATAACTGCAGATTTAAGTATAATGTCAAAAATACTATTGATAATAACAATGTTTATAGGAAGATTGGGTCCAATGACCTTTGCTTTAGCTTTAGGGGAGAAAAAAGTTAAACAAAACTTAAGATATCCGAAAGAGAATATTTTAGTAGGTTAATTAATGGAGGAAGATTATGAAGCAGTATGTGGTTATAGGTATGGGTAGATTTGGTTCGAGTGTTGCAGAAACATTATATAAGGCAAACGAAGAAGTTTTAGCGATAGATGAATCTGAAGATATAATTCAAGAAGCTGTAAATAGTGGAATTGTTGAAAATGCGGTTGTTGCAGATGCAACGGATGATAAAGAGCTAAATAATATAGGATTAGAAGGGTTTGATGTTGCTTTTGTTTGTATTGGGGCGATAGAGCCAAGTATCATGGTAACTTTAAATTTAAAAGAATTAGGTGTAAAAAAGATAATTGTAAAAGCAGTATCTAGGAGACATGGAAAAGTTTTAGAAAAAATAGGTGCAAATCAAGTTGTATATCCAGAGGAATACATGGGAAAAAGAGCTGCAATGGCAGCTATGGATCCAAATATGATAGAACATTTTAGATTTTCAAAGGATTTTTTATTGGCAGAGATAAAAGCACCGGAAATTTTTTGGAATAAAACACTTGTAGAGTTAGATATAAGAAAAAGATATAATGTAAATATTGTTGGAATAAAAAAAGGTAATAGAAATTTTATTCCAAATTTATCGGCAGATACTATAATTGAGCAAGGAGATATTCTTCTTGTAATTACAGATGCCAAAACAGCAGCAGAATTGAAGAATTTAAATTGATAGAGAGGAGTAAAAATGCAAAATTTTGATGTTATAGTTGTAGGTGCAGGACACGCAGGGTGTGAAGCTGCATTAGCAGCAGCTAGAATGGGGGCTAAAACAGCTATTTTTACAATATTGTTGGACAATATTGGGTATATGTCTTGTAATCCATCTTTAGGAGGTCCAGCTAAATCGCATTTGGTAAAAGAGATTGATGCTCTTGGTGGAGAGATGGGAAGAAATATAGATAAAACATTTATTCAAATTAGAGTTTTGAATACCAAAAAAGGTCCGGCTGTTCGATCTCTAAGAGCACAAGCAGATAAAGTAAACTACAGTAAAGAGATGAAAAAAACACTTGAAAATACAGAAAACTTAGATATTATTCAAGGAATGGTAACAGAACTTCTTACCGAAGATAACAAAGTTATCGGAATTAAGACTAAAGAAGGTGTAGAATATAGAGCAAAAGCTGTAGTAATTGCAACTGGAACATTTATGAGAGGATTAATTCATATCGGAGAAAAACAATTTCAAGGTGGAAGAATGGGAGAGTTGTCTTCAGAAGAGTTACCTGTTTCATTGGAAGCTCTAGGAATAAAATTGGGAAGATTTAAAACGGGAACACCACCAAGAATAGATGCAAGAACAATAGATTATTCAAAAGTTGAGATACAACCGGGAGATAAGGGAGTACTAAAGTTTTCAAGCAGAACAAAAGCAGAAGAAGTTTTGACAAGAAAACAGATACCTTGCCATATGGTATTTACAAATAGGGAAGTTCATGACACAATTATAACAAACAAGGACAGATCACCACTATTTAATGGAACCATCCAAGGAACAGGTCCTAGGTATTGTCCGTCGATAGAAGATAAGGTGTTTAGGTATCCAGATAAAGATAGACATCATCTTTTTCTAGAAAAAGAGGGATATGATACAAATGAAGTTTACATAAGTGGTTTTTCTTCATCATTACCAACAGATGTTCAATACAAGATGTTAAAGGGAATAGAAGGACTAGAAAATGCAAAAATAATGAGATATGCTTATGCAATTGAGTATGATTACATTGTACCAGAAGAGATAAAATACAGTTTAGAAACTAAAAAAATAGAAAATTTATTCTTAGCAGGACAGATAAATGGGACATCAGGTTATGAAGAAGCTGGAGCACAAGGACTTGTGGCTGGAATAAATGCGACAAGAAAAGTTTTTGGGCAAGAACCGGTTATTTTAGATAGAGCAGACTCGTATATAGGAACGCTAATTGATGATTTGGTCTCTAAAGGGACAAATGAACCGTATAGAATGTTTACGGCGAGAAGTGAGTATAGATTAGTTTTGAGAGAGGATAATGCAGATTTAAGATTAACCAAGATAGGTTATGATATTGGTTTAGTTTCTGAAGAGGAATATATAAGAGTTCAAAAGAAAGAGAGAGATGTGGCTGAAATAATTGAAAAGTTAGAAAAGCAACACGTGGGAAGTAGTAACCCTAGAGTTAATGAAGTTTTAATAAAAGCTAATGAGCCGGAAGTAAAATCTGGAATAACTTTACTAGAGTTATTAAGAAGACCTGAAGTATCATATTCAGATATAAAATATATATCTGAATTGATAGAGAAATTTGATTTGGGATGTTATGATGAAGATACAGAGTATCAAGTTGAAGTACAAGTTAAATACTCAGGATATATTCAAAAGTCACTAAAAATGATAGAAAAACATAAAGGATTAGAGAATAAAAGACTTCCAGAAGATATGGACTACGATTCTTTAGAAAATATGCCAAAAGAGGCTAAAGATAAGCTAAAGCAAGTAAGACCTTATAACATAGGTCAAGCCTCTAGAATTTCAGGAGTCTCTCCAGCAGACATCCAAGTTTTATTAATGTATTTAAAACTGAAAGGAAGTAAATAGATGAGAGAATATTTAGTTGAAGGGATAAAAAAAATAGGACTGCAGTACACAGATGAAAAAATTGATAATTTAGTAA
>NZ_CDRRQU010000047.1:0-17199 GCF_977044495.1 Cetobacterium sp.
AGAAAAACCCTGACGCCGAGTTAAATTCGTATTATTCTAAAGAAAATATTAGTATTAAAAGTAAAAAATATTAAATCTATTAATCTAGAAAAATTACTGAGGTTTACACAAAGAGTTAAACACTCTCTTTTTATTTGTTAAAAATTAACTTTATTTAATTCATCAGCAAACTTTTTAGTAATAAGCTGAGGCCTAGTGATAGCTCCTCCAACGACAACAGCGTAAGATCCCAATTCCATTGCCAGTTTTGCTTTTTCTGGAGTATCGAAATTTCCTTCTGCAATTATAGGAGTTTTACATTTGAATATCAACTCTTTAAGAACATCAAAATTATTTAAACCTTTGGATTGTTCAGTATATCCAACTAGGGTTGTTCCAATATAGTCAAATCCCAATTTTTCTGCGCGAATTCCTTCTTCAACTGTTGAGATATCAGCCATAAATTTCTGGTTTGGATATTTAATTTTTAGAGACTTTAAAAGTTCTAAATCAGCGTTGATAGTAGCATCAAGAGCTATTACATCAATATTAGTAGCAATAAGGGCGTCTAATTCTTTCTCTGTTGGAGTGATATATGAAATCAAATCTTGATAATCTTTTTTTATAATACCAATAATCGGTAAATCAACAACTTTTTTTATTTCCAGAATATCTTCAACTCCATTTGCTCTAATTCCAACAGCTCCCCCCATCTGGGCAGCAATAGCCATTCTTCCCATTATAAATGAACTGTGTAAAGGTTCGTTTTCCAATGCTTGACATGACACAATAAGACCTCTTTTCATAAAATCCTCCTAGTTATTACTTTCTATAATTTCATTAATTTTTTGTTTAATAGGATCAGCCATTGCTCCAAAAATAGCCTGAATACCGCCTTGAACTTCTAAAACTCCAGTTGCTCCAAGAGTTTTTAATTTAGCTTTATCAACTTTTGAGACATCTTTAACAGAAACTCTAAGTCTTGTTATACATGCATCAATGTCATCTATATTTTCTTTTTCACCAAGGGCAGATAAAACTTCTTTTGATGTTTCAAATAGAGAATCTTTAGTAACTATTCTAATCTCTTCATCATCCCCTTCTCTACCGGGAGTAGGAATGTTGAAACGTTTAATTAAAAATACAAAAGAGAAATAATATAAGGCAAACCAGAAAGTTCCAATTATTAGAACATATATCCAATTAGTGGCTTCATTACCCTGTAAAACACCAAAAAGTGTAAAATCGATTAATCCTCCAGAGAATGTGTTTCCAATAGAGATGTTTAATAAGTCGGCTACAAGAAAAGATAAGCCATCAAAAAATGCGTGAACTCCATATAACCAAGGAGCAACAAACAAGAACATAAACTCAATAGGTTCGGTGATTCCTGTTATAAAAGATGTAATAGCAGCTCCTAAGAATAAACCACCAACGAGTTTTCTCTTATTTATAGGTGTACAATGATACATAGCTAAACAAGCAGCTGGTAACCCAAACATCATAGTGGCAAAACGTCCGGCGAAGAATCTAGTTCCTTCAGTAAATAGACCAGTATGATTAGGGTCAGCCAGTTGGGCGAAAAAAATATTTTGAGCTCCAACAATTGTTTTTTCTGCAACTTGAGCAGTTCCACCAAGTTCTGTATACCAGAATAAGGGATAGATCATGTGATGTAGCCCAACAGCTCCGCTCAATCTCAAAAGAAAACCATAAAGAAAAGTTCCGAATATTCCTAGACTAGCTATAGATTTTCCTGCAGAAGTCAACCAGCCTTGGAATGTTGGCCATGTTAAGAAAAATATTATACCAATTCCAATTGCCGCGAAAGAAGAAACAATAGGAACGAATCTAGATCCACCAAAGAAACCAAGAACGGCAGGAAGTTTAATATTGCTATATTTATTATGTAAATAAGCCACTAAAGAACCTATAACAATAGCTCCGACAACACCCGTATCAATGGCTCCGATTTCAGGTTTAAACGCTGTGATTAATCCTTTAATAGAAGCATTCATAACTAAAAATGCCACAGCACCAGCTAAACCAGCTGTTCCTTTATCTTTTTTAGCCAATCCAATAGCGAGTCCAATACACATAATGAGAGCTAGATTGGCAAAGATAACTTCTCCAGAAGCGGACATAACTTGTAAGATACCCTGTAAAATAGGGATATTTAAAAAAGGATAGGCATTGATAGTATTTGCGTTAGAAAGAGCTCCACCAATCCCTAAAAGTAATCCAGCGGCTGGTAAAATTGCTATTGGGAGCATAAATGATTTACCAATTTTTTGTAAATTTTTAAACATAGTAACCTCCTGTTGCACAAATTATTTTCATAATGTATATTTAATATGAAAATAATTTTCAGTAATTATAGTACGAATATATCATATAAATGCAAAAATTACAATAAAAAACAGTCATTAGGTTATTTACTTTAAGATTGCTTCTACTGTCAATTGCATTTTTTTTCTTAACTCTTTGTTAGATAGAAGGATTGTAGATATTAAATCAAAAAGATACATAGTTGAAAATTGGGTATTTATAAAATCTCTTTTGTGAATAAAATCTGAGGCATAGATTGAAATTAAATCGTGGGAAAAATTTTTAATGGAACTATTAGGAAAACTTGTAACTCCAATTGTATGAGCACCATTCTTCTGGGAAATCCTCAAGGAATCTATAATTTCTTTCGTTTCACCAGAGATAGAGATTCCAATAACAAGATCATCCTTTGCAACGATAGCACTATTTATAATCATCATATGAGAATCAGTAATACTTGAAACATTAAATCCCATTCTTAAAAGTCTTTGCATAAACTCAAGGGCAGTGAGTCCAGAACTTCCAACTCCATAGATATAGATTTTTTTAGCTTTTTTAATCTCTTCTACGACTTTTAAAATTAATTTTTTGTTAATCAGACGATTAGTTTTTTCTATAACTTCAGTATAGTAGTTGTGAACAGCTGAAAAAAGTTCATTTTCTTTAGATGGAGAATTGTTAAAAGGAATATTTAATTTAATTTTCATTTGAACAAAACTATCACAATTAATTTTTTTAGAAAATCTAGTGATTGTAGAGGTAGAGGCACCCGTAACTTTTGAGAGGTTAGTAATTGATATATTTTCGATATTATCCTTATGTTTTAGTATATAATCAGCTATGTTCTTTTCTTTTTGAGAGAAACTACTATATTTTTGCTTTATTTCATATATGATATCCAAATTAAGACCTCCTAGAATATTTATTATTATAACTATATCATAAATAAATTTATAAAAAAATAGCTATTTTCATGATATAATAATTAAAACAAGAACTTCATTGGAGTAAAATATGGAAAAAAAGATAAGGATAACATTACCAAAAAAAATAGCTGAAATTTTAGAAAATGATACAGAAGAGTTTTTTATAAAGAAAAACACGTTATTAAATTATATATATGCAGAAAAAATAAAAGAGGATAGAAGAAAAAAAAATCTATACACGTACAAAGAAGAAACTTCTATTATTCAATTCAATCTAAATAAAAAAAATTTAGAAGGATATTACAACTATTTAGAGGAAAATAATATTCAAAATGAATCGGAATTTTTTAGAGAGATTTTGATTGAATACGCTAGTCAAAGCAAAAAAAAGAGAGAATGTTTTCTATTTAGGGAAATAGTTGAAAGAATAAATCATTCGATAAAAGAAAAAAAAATAATAAGAATAGTTTTTCGGGATGAAAAAAAAATTGAAGTTGAACCATATTTAATTGAAAGTTCTAAATTAGAGGTTATGAATTATCTATTTTGCTATAATTTAAGGGAATCAAAGTGGAGAAACTATAAGATTAAGTATATAAAATCAATTTATATAAAAAATCTTTCTTTTAAATTAAGAGACAAAAAATTTGTAGATAAAATGAAAGATAATTTCGATCCATTTATATCTTTTGGACAATATATTGAAATTAAATTAACAATGGTTGGACAAAAAATGTTTAATGAGATAGAGACCAATAGACCACAGGTGATAAAAATTGACGGAGATAAATATATTTTGGAGTGTTCACAAGAGAAAGCCAAAAGATACTTCAGCTTTTTTTTAGATGAAGTAGAGGTACTAGAACCTCAAGATTTAAGAGCGTGGTTTAAAGAAAAATATAAAAAGGCTTGGATTAAATATCAAGAATAAAAAAGAGGGAACTTTTGATAAAGTTGCCTCTTTATTCATTTATAGACTTAATATGTTTTAGTCTCTATACCTCAATATATCTCCATTTCCCTTGTTTAAATCTATATAGGCACGCTAGACCACGGTAAGTTAAGTCTAAAATCATCACTAACCAAGCACCATTTAAGCCAAAATTAAATATATATAAAAATAGATAAGTAAGTGGTATTCTAACAAAAAACATACCAACAGATGTAATCCATAGGACGGATCTAGTATCTCCAGCTCCTCTTAAAGCTCCACTTAAAACCATGGAGACAGCTAAGATTGGTTGAGCAATAGAAACAATTCTAAGAGCGGAGCTTGCCATGGGAACTATAGCTTGATCTTTTGTAAACATTGAAATTACAAATTTTGGTGAAATCATAAAAATAAAACCAAATGCAGTCATAACACTTATAGCTAAAAACATATTTAAATAACCAGCTTTTTTAGCTTCTTGATATTCTTTTGCTCCCAAATATTGTCCAACAAGCGCAGTTCCAGCCACAGAAAAGCCAAATCCTAAATTAAAAGAGAAAGACTCTGCAGTTAAAGCAATTTTGTGTGCAGCATATTGTAGTGTGCCTAAATTTATAACCATAGCTTCAAAAATTAACATACCAATTCTAAATAATCCCTGCTCTCCAGCCGAGGGTAAACCTACTTTTAAAAGTCGTTTACAGATATCTTTATTTATTTTAAAATCTTTTGTGGTCAATGCTATACAATAATTTTTTTTATATATTATTAAAAAAGAAAATATAAGTGTGACAATTCCTCTGGACATAGTTGTAGCTATTCCGGCTCCAAAAACACCGAGATTTAAGACAAAAATAAAAATGTAGTTGAGAAATATATTTAAAAAAATACTGATTGTATTATTTATCATTGGAATTTTAGCCTTATTAATAGATCTAAATCCATATGAAAAGATTATATTAAAACATAAAAAAGGAATTCCTAAAGAAATTACTTTTAAATAACTCAAAGCTTCAGTAATTGGTTGGTTTTTACTAATAATTTCAAGAATATTTTTACCGAAGACAACAAAGGCAAAGGTTACGATAAAAGCTGCAGGAATTCCCAAAATTAAGCTTTGACTCATACCCTCTTTAGCTTCTTCATAGTTTCTAGCTCCAAATGCACGACTAACCATAGCTGTAGTTCCAACGCTGATTGCAAAAAATATAGGAATAACAGTTAAAATAGGGGCAGTCCCCAAACCAACGGAAGCAATAGCCTCTGGACCTAGTCTTCCCACCATAATCAAATCAAAAAATCCCAGTAATGTCTGTACAAACATATCTACTATAGTAGGTAAAGCAATAGTGAGAATAGATAAAACTTCACTTTTATTCTCTTTATATAAAGAGCGAACTTGTTCCAAAATAATCCCTCCAAAAATTTATTTCTAAAGGTTATTATATATGAAAAAGCTTAAAATTGATATATAAAAAAAGCTATCTTTCTAAAAAAGAAAAATAGCTTTATAAATTATAGAGTAAAATAATATTAACTATTAAAATGGAAACTCATCTTCATCAAAAGATGATCCACCAAAATCATCATTAGAAGGGTGCTCAACAACTTTAGGGGCTGAGTAAGATGGTGTTGGGGCAAAATCGGATGGTGTAGATGATTCTCCTCTTCCTTCAACAAATTCCATGCTTTCAACAAGTACGTCATAAGTT
Source organism: Cetobacterium sp. (assembly GCF_977044495.1). Taxonomy (NCBI): domain Bacteria; kingdom Fusobacteriati; phylum Fusobacteriota; class Fusobacteriia; order Fusobacteriales; family Fusobacteriaceae; genus Cetobacterium; species Cetobacterium sp. Next base: position 5,877 of record NZ_CDRRQU010000047.1, read on the forward strand.
GTTCTTTTTTCTCCGTTTACCTCGTATCTATTCATTTGGAGTCTACCATTAACAGCAACTTTTCTACCTTTTCTTAAGTATTCACCAATAAGTTCAGCTGTTTTTCCAAAAGCAACACAGTTTATAAAGTCAGCTTCTCCCTTAGAAAAAGGTCTATCAACTGCTAAACTAAATCTTGAGTATGCCTTTCCACTTTGACCAAATTTAAGTTCTGGATCTCTAGTTAAACGTCCAATTAATACGACTAGATTCATAAATACCTCCTATTATTTTAGTTTATACACAAAGATTATAACAGAAAAACAAAAAAAATAATATTTATTTATAAAATAATTTTTTTAACTAAGTTATTGAATATGGTATAATAATATGAAAAATTAAAATTGCAGAAAGGGGAAAAAAATGAAGAAAGCGGTTTTGCTAGATGTAAGTGCAATAATGTATAGAGCTTTTTATGGAAATTTGAATTTTAGAACTAAAAACGAACCAACAGGAGCGGTATATGGATTTGTTAATACTCTTATGAGTATTATAAATCAATTAAATCCCGATTATATAGGAGCTGCTTTTGATGTAAAAAGAGCTACTTTAAAGAGAAGTGAGATATATAAGGAATACAAAGCCCAAAGAGACTCAGCACCAGAGGATTTAATCGCTCAAATACCTAGAATAGAAGAGCTTTTAGATTGTTTTGGAATAAAGAAATTCAAAATAGAGGGGTGTGAAGCGGATGACGTGTTAGGAAGTTTAGCAAAAGAGTTAGGAGCGAAAGGTATAGAGTCTTATATAGTAACTGGAGATAAAGATTTGTCTCAAATATTAGATTCGTATGTGAATATAGCACTCTTAGGTAAAGGGGATGGTGGGGGATTGAAAATATTGTCCACGGAAGAAGATGTTATAGAGCAGATTGGAGTTAAGCCGAAAATGATTCCGGATTTATTTGGATTAATTGGAGATACGAGTGATGGAATTCCAGGGGTAAGAAAAATTGGTTCTAAGAAAGCTATCCCAATGCTAGAGAAATATGGAAGTTTAGAGGGTATTTATGAAAATATAGACTCTTTGACAGAACTTCCCGGAATAGGAAAATCGTTGATTAATAATTTAATTGAAGATAAGGAGTTAGCTTTTTTAAGTCGTGAGTTGGCCACAATTGAATTATTAGATTTGGATATAAGAGAAAGTGAGTTAGAGTATAAAAGAGATGATAGAAAGCTTTTAGAGCTTTTTAAAACATTAGAATTCAAATCTTTAATAAAAAAGATGAACTTGGAAGATACTCAAAATCAAACAGTAGTTCAACAAACTCCACAGAATAGCATGCAATTAGGACTATTTAATTTTCAAGGAACTCCTGAGATACTTGAAGAGAAAGATTTTTTTATACTAGAAGGATTCAGAATAAAGGAGATATTAGGGGATTCAGATAGTGAGATAGCAATATATCTAGGAGAGAAAGGTGCGGCAGCATCTCTAAAAAATAAGGATTATTTTTTACCATTGAAGGATGTAGAGAGTAAAAAGTATTTTAAAGAGGCTTTGAATTCAAATAGTAAATTTATATCTTATGGATTTAAAAATTTTTTGAGAAATGGTTATTCTGTAAAAAATATGGAATTTGATACAATGTTGGCTTACCATCTACTGACATCTCAAACTAGAGAAGAAATTGAAGTCATGTTGAGAAATGTTTTAGATGAAGATATAGAAAAGTACAGTGAAATTTTTGCAAAAACAAAAATAGAGGATATTTCAGTTGAAGATTACGGGAAATTTCTAACAAAAAGAACAAGAGGAATCCTTATTGCTTACCCTGAGCTTGTAAAGGAATTACAAAATAATAATCTATGCAATGTTTTAAAAGAAACAGAAATGCCACTAATTAGAGTTTTAGCCGATATGGAAATTGAGGGAATCAAGATATCACCAGAATATTTTGCCAAATATAGTTTAGAATTAGAGAAAAGACTAGATGAGCTAACAAAAAAAATATATGAGGAAGCGGAAGGAGAATTTAATATTAACTCTCCGAAACAGTTAGGAGAGATCTTATTTATTAATCTAAACATTCCTCCTGTGAAGAAAACTAAAACAGGGTTTTCAACAGATAGTGAGGTTTTAGAAAAATTGGCTGAACAAGGGTATGAAATAGCAAGATCAATTCTAGAATTTAGAAAGTTGAGTAAATTAAAATCTACTTATGTGGATCCACTTCCTAAAATGGTTGATAAAAATAATAGACTACATACAACTTTTAATCAAACGGGGACGGCAACAGGAAGATTGTCGTCATCAGATCCAAATCTTCAAAATATTCCAGTGAGAACGGAAGAGGGAATGAAAATAAGGGCTGGATTTATAGCCAAAGATGGGTCAGTGTTATTAGGAATAGATTACTCTCAAATCGAACTAAGAGTTTTAGCTGAAATATCGCAGGATAGAAATTTGATAGAGGCGTATTCTAAAAATCTGGATTTGCATAGTTTGACAGCTAGAAAAATATTTGATTTACCAGAGGATGCCTTAGTGACAAGGGAGCAAAGAGATGCTGCTAAAATAGTAAATTTTAGTATAATATATGGAAAAACAGCTTTTGGATTATCTCAAGAATTAAAAATAACTCCAAAGGAAGCTTCGGATTATATTACGAGATATTTTGAACAATATCCAGCAGTTAAACATTTAGAGAAAGAGATAATAGAATATGCTGAAGAGCATGGATATGTTGAAACATATTTCAAAAGAAAAAGAATAATAGATGGAATTAATTCAAAAAATAGAGTTATAAAAAATCAGGCTGAGAGAATGGCTGTAAATACAGTAATTCAGGGAACTGCTGCTGAAGTTTTAAAAAAAGTTATGATAGATTTATATGAGGTATTGAAAGATAAAGAGGATATACATATGTTGCTTCAAGTTCATGACGAGTTGATATTTGAAGTAGAAAAAGAAAAGGTTTTAGAATACAAAGAAAAAATAGAAAAAATAATGAGGGAAAGTATTCAATTTTCTAAAGTTAAATTGGAAGTGAATAGCTCTATAGGACAGAACTGGGCTGAAACAAAGTAGGAGGAGATTGTGTCGTATACTTATAAAGTTAAAAATGAAATACTTCATCGTTGTGATTTAAGTGAAGATGAAAAATATGCAGAAATAAGAGCGATACTCTTATTAAAACATGCTATAAATGAGGCTAGCATAGAGCTAAAATTAGAAAATAAAGAGATAGCGGAACGAGTTTATTTTATGTTAAAAGAGTTAACTAATTTGAAGATTTTCATAAAGTTTTCTAAAAGTAAAAAATTTGGAGAACACAATGCCTATGTGATAACGATTCCATCACAACCCGGAATAAAAAAATTTATAGAAAATTTAAAGACTTACACATCCACAGGGGAGAGAGTAGATGAAGGGATTGAGAGAGGATTTATAAGGGGAATGTTTTTAGGTTGTGGTTATATAAAGTCTCCTGAAAAAGAGTATGCCTTGGATTTTTTTGTGGATAGTGACGAGTTAGCAGATGAATTATATAATCTTTTATTGAAACTTGAAAAAAGAGTCTATAAAACAGTAAAAAGGAATAAACCACTTGTGTATATGAGAAACGCAGAAGATATTATGGATATAATAGTTTTAATCGGCTCAATGAAAGAGTTTTATAATTATGAAGAGACAACTATGATAAAAGATTTAAAAAATAAAACTATTAGAGAGATGAATTGGGAAGTTGCCAACGAAACGAAAACTTTAGATACAGCTAGAAAACAAGTGAAGATGATAAACTACATTGGACATAAAATTGGATTAAATGAGTTGAGCCCAGTTTTAGAAGAGATAGCGTTCTTGAGATTGGAAAATCCAGAAGCGTCATTACAAGAGTTAGCAGAGATGATAGGAATATCTAAATCTGGAATTAGGAATAGATTTAGAAGATTGGAAGAAATACATAATGAACTTTTAGAAAAAGAAAGAGAAGCATAAGGGGAGTACAATGAAAATAATAGAAGATATTTTGCTAACTAAAGAAAAATTTAAAAGTACATACATTGCTATTGGTGCTTTTGATGGAATTCATATGGGACATAGAGAGCTAATTTCTAAAGCTGTAGAAAAAGCTAGAAAAACAGGTGGAGAGTCAGTTGTATTTACTTTTTTAAATCATCCAATGGAAATAACAAATAGAATAAAGGCACCAAAATTAATTAGCTCTTTGGAAGAAAAAATTCATATAATAGAATCTTTGGGTGTAGACTACTTGATACTTCAGCCATTCACTCAAGAATTTTCTAATATGACTCCTCAGGTATTTGTAGAAAGAGTTTTAGCAAAATTATTGAATACTAAAGAGATATATGTGGGATTTAATTTTTCTTTTGGAAAAGGTGGAAAAGGAACGGTTGATAATCTAAAGCAACTGGGAAGACAGTATAAAATTTTTGTCAATATAATAGAGCCTGTGAAAATTAAGGAGCAAATTATAAGCTCGACATTTATACGAGAGATGTTAGCAACTGGAAATTTAGACATAGCAAATAGATGTTTGGGACAACCATTTTTAATTATTGGTGAAGTTGTTCACGGAAGAAAATTGGGAAGAATAATGGGTTTTCCCACAGCAAACTTAAAAATATTGAATAAAATATATCCACCTTTTGGTATATATGGGGGAAGAGTTAAAGTAGAGGGTGAACAAGGGTGGCACCATGCAGTTATTAATATAGGGAAAAATCCCACGTTAAAGCCAAACGAAAGAAGCATTGAAGTTCATATATTAAATTTTGATAGAGATATATATGGAAAAAGGATATATGTTTCTCTAATGGAATTTTTGAGACAAGAGAAAAGATTTAATTCAATGGAAGAGTTAAAGGAAACAATAAAAAATGACGTTCTAAATTGGAAGGAAAAGGTTAAGGTAAGAGAAGATGGAGATTGTATTAAAAATAGATAATTTTGAAGGACCTTTAGACCTATTGTTACATCTTATAGAGAAGAAGAAAATGAAAATATCTGAGATAAAAATATCTCAAATAATAGATGAATATCTTCAATTTATAGAAAAAGCACAAAGTGATAGCCTGAGTATAAAGGTAGAGTTTTTAGAGATTGCTTCTGAACTTTTAGAGATAAAAGCAATATCCATTCTTAGTGTTGAAAAAGAAGAGGAAAGAGAAAAGGATTTGAAAAGAAGACTAGAAGATTATAAAGTTTTCAAAGAGGTTGCTCAAAAGATATCGGAGATAGAGTGTGAATACAATATCTCTTATACCAGAAAGGAGGGAAGAAAAATAACTAAAAATATTCCTAAAGAGTTTGATTTAACTACTCTAAAGCTTCAAGATATATTTAATAGCTACATGAAATATTTACCAAAAGATGATGAAATTTTGGAGATTGAAGTTGAAAAAAGATACTCCTTAAAGGAAGAAATGGATCGAATAAAAGTTATTTTATACTCTTCGGAAAAAGAAGTGATAGAACTTTTTAGACGAGCGGAGAACAGAACACATTTAGTATATATATTTTTAGCAATTTTAGATTTGTATAGAGATGGAATTATTTTAATAGAGGGTGAAGGAAACTTAAAGCTCTTTAGGAGGGATTAAGTGGAATACAATTATAAGATATACACGCCAGAAAAATATGCTTTTAGTATGGGAAAAATTGCTCTAAATAAATATTTAGAGAGTAATTCAAAAGAGAATATAATGGATATAAAAATAATTGACATATCGTGTGGCTCTGGAAATCTTTTATTGGCATTGTTGGAGGAGTTATTAAAGATTTCTAAAGAAATTTTTGGAATATACCGATATAGTGAAAATTGGATAACAGGTTTTGATGTGGATATGAATGCACTAAAACTATTGGAAAAAAGAGCTGAGGCTCTTTTCTTTAAATATGGGATATATGGAAAATTGAATATAAAGAATTGTGATTCTTTGTATGAAAAAATAGAAGAAAAATATGATATTGTAATAGGGAATCCGCCATATTTAGGAGAAAAAAATCATAAAGAGATTTTTCAAACTATAAAGGAAACCGATTTTGGGAAGAAATACTATAAACCTAAAATGGATTATTTCTATTTTTTTATTGATAAAGGGATAGACATATTAAAAGATAATGGAATTCTAGTATATTTAACTACTAATTATTGGCTGAAGGCTGACAGTGCAGAAGGTATAAGAGAGAAGTTAAGGTTGGAAGGAAGTTTTTTTCGATTGGAAAATTATAGCTATTCAATTTTTAAAGATGCTATAGGGCAGCATAATATAATTTTTTATTGGCAAAAAAATAAACAAAATTTGGTTGTGTGCGTGAATGATGATGGGATTGAATATTCTATTGAACAAGAGAGTATTTTTACAGATGAACACACTAAACTTGTTTTGATACCACCATTTTGGAAAGAAAATATAAAAAAAATTAGAGATAAAAGCAATGTGCTTTTAGGTGATTTAGTAAATGTTAATCAAGGAATAGTGAGTGGTGCTGATAAAGTTTTTGTTTTTGATGAATACAGAGAAGAATTTAAAAAATATTTGAAACCTTTTTATAAAAACCGAGATATAGGGAAATATGAAATATCAAAAAAGCCACCATTTTGGATTATGTATTTAACTGGTAAGTCTGAGTTGGATGAAAAAGTTATGGATTATTTATTGAAGTATAAAAATAAACTTTCTAAGCGAAGAGAAGTTATAAACAATAGAATAAATTGGTGGGAACTACAATGGGCTAGAGATGAAGAAATTTTTTTAAGACCTAAAATTGTTGTCAGGCAAAGGTGTAAAACAAATAATTTCGCATATACAGAGAAAGAGTTTTATGGAAGTGCAGATATTTACTATTTAACTGCAAAAATAGAAAATATAAACTTATATTATATTTTAGGATACTTAAATTCAAAAATTTTCTTTTTGTGGTTCAATTATGTAGGAAAGAAGAAAGGAAAAAATTTAGAGTTTTATTCGACGCCTTTGAAAGAATCACCTCTATATTATCCTACAGATAAGGAGGAGTTGAAGTATATTGAAAATTTAGTAAAAAGGCAATTGGAGAATTACACTGAAGATACTCAAAATGAGATTGATAGTTATTTTAATAAAATAATGGATATAAAAAATATGAGTGGAGAGAGTTAACTTTCCACTCATATTTTTGTTTGTTATAAAGCTTTGATATCGTTTGCTATAAACTGAGCCTTAGCACCAAATATTGCTTGAACTCCATTTTGACCAACTTTTAAAACTCCAGAAGCTCCAAGTCTTTTCAATTCTGTTTCATTTACAAGGGCAGTATCTTTAACTTCAAGTCTTAGCCTAGTTATACAAGCATCAACAGAGATAACGTTTTGTTTTCCTCCTAAAGCAGCAAGAGTAAGAGTAGCTAACTCTCCACCTTCAGCTTTAGGTTGATCATCTACTTCAGCCCCAACTTCTCTTCCAGGAGTAGCTAAGTTGAATTTTCTAATGAAAAATCTAAATCCAAAATAATATATTACAGAGAATCCCAATCCTACAACGATAACCATTGGCCAGTTAGTTTTAAATCCTTCAGTTCCAGGAAGAACACCAAACATGATGTAGTCAATAACTCCACCAGAGAATGTCATACCAATTCTAACGCCAAACATATTCATTAGCATAAATGATAACCCAGCGAAAATACAGTGGATTCCATATAATATTGGAGCAACGAATAGGAATGAGAATTCTAAAGGCTCAGTTATTCCAGTTAGAAAAGAAGTAAGGGCAGCAGAAAATAAAATTCCAGCGGCTATCTTTTTATTTTCATTTCTTGCTTCATGATACATTGCAAGAGCGGCAGCAGGTAATCCAAACATCATAAATGGGAACTTACCAGTTAAGAATTTACCAGCTCCAGAATATGTAGTTGATGAGAATGAATGAACTCCATCTTTCAACATTGCAAACCAAATAGCTTGATCTCCATTAACAACTTGCCCAGCGTTGTTTGTGTATTCTCCAAATTGATACCAGAAAGGTGCATAGAAGATGTGGTGTAATCCGAATGGAATTAAAGCCCTTTCTGTAATTCCGAATAATAAAGTAGAGATATTAGTATTTGTCTCATTAGCTAAGTAAGAAAGTTGAGCAAGTCCTGCTTGAACTGGTTGCCAAATGTATGGCATAGCTAAACCAACTAAAAAAGCAAATACTGCAGTCATAATAGGAACAAGTCTTTTTCCAGCAAAAAATCCTAAAAATGAAGGCAACTCTGTCTTATAGAATTTTTTATAACAAATAGCGGCAATAATACCAGCGATAAGACCTCCAAAAACTCCAGTTTGAAGCGTAGGTATCCCCAAAACTTCTGCGAAAGCTGGGTTTCCAGCGGCAATACCATTAGCAGCATCTGTAAGTGTTCCCATAGTAGTATTCATAATTAAAAGTGCAACAATAGCTGCAAGGGCAGCGATACCATCTCCACCCACTAGACCAATAGCGGCTCCAACAGCAAATAAAAGTGGTAAATTACCAAATATTATTCCTCCGGCCTGCTCCATTAAAGGTATTCCTAACTTATTTCCAGCAGCAAGAAATATACCAGCAGCTGGTAAAATTGCAACTGGTGTCATCAAAGCTTTACCGATTTTTTGAACTTCAGCAAATATTTTCATAAAACTCCTCCATAAGATTGATAATAAAGATTATTTAATTCACTAAAAGAATACATTTTATTTTAAAAAAAGTCAAGAAAATTATCGAAATAAATGAGCCTTTTTTTTACGCATCATTTGTGCTATAATTTAACAAAAGAGGTTAAAAGGGAGTAGAAATATCTATGAAAGAGGATGAAAAGAATAGGAAATACAGGATACTTGAACCCTTTTTTAAAAAGGAAAAGAAGTTAAAAGAAATAGAAGAAGAGACACAAATTTCTTACGCCACATTAAAAAGATGGGTAAGTCAGTATAGAGATTTGGGTGAAAAAGGATTAATAAAGAAAACTAGAATAGATAAAAATACTTTTAAGAAAGTAAATGATGATGTGATGGATTATTTAAAAAACTTATATAAAGAGTATCACGCACTACCGGTGACGAAACTGTATGAGAAAGCTAAGAACACTCTCAATTCCTATAACAGCATGATAAGCTATCCAACTTTTTTTAGAATAATAAATAATTTAGATGAAAATATTAAAGAAAATTCGTTAAAATCTGTGAAAAAGGATAAAGTATTTGAATATGCTATTGTGCAAAAAGCTGTACCGATTCCTTTTTTCGATAATAAAAACAAAATTTTTTATTTAACAATTTTTTATAACAAAGAGAATTATAAAATTATAAATTTTATCTTTGAAGAAGAGAAAAGAGAGCTTATAAAATTATTTAATTTTATCCAAAAAAGTATTATAATAGAAGGGGCTTATCCCAAAAATATATCTTTAGATGAGAGAATTCAAGGAGTTACTAAAAATTTGTTGAGAACAATATTTTTTCAAACTAAAATCAATTTAATTCAAGAGGAAGCAGATGAAAATATGTTGGGTTTTATCAGATACATAGATACAGATATTTTAAAAGAGTTTAATAAAAAAAAACCTAAAGATGTTGAGGACATTTCGCTATTTATAAAAAAATATTTATTTATAGAGGAAAATAAGACAGAGAGAGTAAGTGAAGATGATGGAATTAAACTTTTGTACTTTTTACATAAATATAAAAGAAAAGTTTATAACAGTGGAGTTAGAGTAAAAAACAACATATATGGTAGTATCACCTTAAGGGATAGAGAAGGGGATATTGTAGATGTATTTTATAATGAATTTTCAATCGAGAAAGTTGACATCTATATAAAAGGTATATTTATTGGTAAGGCTGAAATAATAAAATAATAAAAATACTAGGAGTGGACATGTTAAAAAATTTTTTAAAAGGAATAATAATAGGAGTTGCAAATGTTTTACCGGGTGTTTCGGGAGGGACATTAGCAGTAGTACTAAATGTTTATGATAAGTTGACAGAAGCAGTTGGAAATTTTTTGACAGCTCCGATAGAAAAAAAGATAGAATATGCAAAATTTTTATCACAAATAGGATTGGGAGCAGTAGTTGGAATCATTGTATTCGCAGGAGTTATTTCTAAATTGTACACTTTATATCCCAGATGGACAACAATAGTTTTTTTAATTTTGATACTTCCATCAATTCCGCTTGTTTTAAAAGGAGAGAAATTTCTAAAAAAAGATAATATCTTAGCTTTTTTGGGCGGAGTTGTATGCACAGCAATTTTTATATATGTAACTAAAATACTTGTAGGTGAAGAGGTTACAAGAACAGCAACATCTATATTTACACTATCCTATGGGATAAAATTATTTTTTTGTGGGATAGTAGCAGCAGGAGCTATGGTTATACCGGGGATTTCCGGTTCTTTATTGCTGATGATAATGGGAGAATACTATAACGTATTGGGGTATATTAAAAGTTTTAATATATTGCCATTAAGTTTTTTTGCGACGGGGACAGCAATAGGTTTAATATTAGTTGCTAAAGGAATAAATGTACTTTTAAATAAATATAGAAGTTATACATTGAATTTTATTGTGGGTATCATAGTAGTTTCGCTGATCCAAATAGTAGAAAAATTATTTTGAGGGAGGAAAAAGGTGGACATAAAAGAGATTAAGAAAAATGCAAAAGAAAGGATGAAAGAGTTTTGTGTACTGTGTCCTGAGTGTAATGGGCGATGGTGTGCAGGAAAAGTTCCTGGAATGGGTGGTGCGGTTACTGGTGGAAGTTTTCAAAGAGCTTATGAAAAATTAAAAGATGTAAAAATAGCGATGAGGACTTTACACAATGTAACTAATCCGCAATTGAAATGCAATTTTTTGGGAGAGGAACTTTCATTTCCAGCTATGGTTGCTCCTATAACTGGAACAAAATTCAATATGGGTGGGTATGTGAGTGATGAAGAATACTCCAATGATATTGTTTTTGGTGCAATTGATGCTGGAACTATAGCTATGATTGGAGATACTGGAGACCCGAATTGCTTTCAAATGGGGATTGAGGCAATAAAAAAAGTATATAGTTCATTTATTAGTGAAGAAATTTCAAATTTTAATTCATCTGTATATTATAGTAATCCACAATATTTAAAATACAGTTATCTTGAAGGAAAATTACTTCCGTAACTATTGAAAAATAAGGAGAAATTATTATGAACATAAGAAATGCAACTATACAAGATTTGCAAGCAATTACTGAAGTGGAAGCAAAATGTTTTCCAAAAGCAGAAGCAGCTTCAGAAGAAGATTTTAGAAAAAGACTAAGTGTATATCCAAAT
>NZ_CDRRQU010000048.1:0-16837 GCF_977044495.1 Cetobacterium sp.
GATTGGATATAATGTTTACACATCTTTTCTCAACCTCCGTTGTTTGTGGATATTCAGCTTTATCTATCGCATTAGTCGCAATAGTATCTACCATAACTTGAGTCGCTTCTGGCTCCATATAGGTTTGGACGAATGTTGCTAAGTTATACCTTGGATTTCCATCATGCATCATCTCATCTGCTACCAATCGGTATGCTATACTAGGATTTACCGACTCTTCATTTATAGTTTCCCTTGGTAATATATGATCTGATTCATAACTTCCAAATAAAGGCGTTGTTGAATTATCTGGAGCAAACATATACTCCTTCTCTTTCTCTTTTCCAATTTTTCTTCCATGTAACATAAAAAACCTCCTTCAATTTTAAAATCCATATAATTTACTATCTTAGATTTAAAACTCTGAAAATTTATTCGATTGAAATTGGAAAAATCCTTTTATTTTTGTTTTTTATACATTAAAGTAATAAAAAAAAAGCACTTATGTGCTTTTAAAATCAAAAACTATATTGGAGCGGGAGACGAGGGTCGAACTCGCGACATTCAGCTTGGAAGGCTGACGCTCTACCAACTGAGCTACTCCCGCTAACATCTTGAAGAATTCCTCAAGACGTACAAATTATACTATAACATTTACCATCTGTCAATATTTTTTTTTATTTTGTATTAATTTTTTATTCTAAACCTATTATCACGAATATCATAGGTTACAAATCCTATTTTTCTCATTAAAACTTTATCATGACTCACTAATATAACTGCCCCTGGGTAGTCTAAAAGCATATTGGCTATAGCTGTTCTTGAATAATCATCCATATAAGTCGATGGCTCATCTATTATTAATAAATCTGTTTCCATCAGAGTATTTGTAAAAATTTCTAATCTTTTTTTCTCCCCTCCGGACAACATAAATATTCTTTTATCTCTAAATTCTAACTCATTGTTATAAAGATTATCTATTGCAGCTTCTATAAATTCTTCGGAAAGACCAGTTTTATCTTTCAAATAGTCTTTAATGTATATATTTTCATTTTCAAAAACTGTCTCTTGCTCTATAAATGCAATTGTTGCCTTCTCATTTACAAAAATTTCTCCCGAAGTTGGTTCATCTAATCCAGCTATTATTCTTAATAATGTTGATTTTCCAGAACCATTTTCTCCTACAATACAAATTTTTGTATCTCTATCCACCACTAAATTTGCATCTTTGTACAATACCTTATCTGGATACTCTTTCATTACATTTTTTAAAACAACAATTGGTCCTTCAAACTCCTTTTTCTCAGTTATCATTATCTCTTCTGGAGCCTCTATATAACTATATTTATATTCCGGCGAAAATTTAATTCTTTCTCTTTGTAACCTCTCTAACTCTTTTCTCATTCTTCTCAAAATCACAGCATGGGCATGTTTATTATTGCATCTTTCCAATAATTTTAATTTTTTTTCAATAGCCTCCTGAGTTTCCTCTATTATTTCTTCAGTTTCTTTATTTTTTCTTTTATCCTCTGCTACTCTAATTTTTTTCTCTCTCAAATAAGTTGGATAGTCGTAATCATAAATTTCGACTCTATTATTATCAATATCGAAAATTCTCGTAGCAAAACTTCTTATAAAATCTACATTATGCGATATTACTAAAAACGCTTTTGAACTATTCTTAATATAACTTGTTAACCATGCTGTTTTCTTTTTATCAAAGAAGGAAAGTGGTTCATCTAGAATTATTAAATCTGAGTTACTAAACAAAGTTATAGCTAGTCTTATATACTGTCTTTCTCCTCCACTCAACTCTCTAAATTTTTTATTTAACTTGTCATTCAGTCCAAAAGTATCTATAAATTCAGATTGAATATGAATGTATGAGTACCCTCCTAAACTTTCAAATTCATCAGATAATTTTGAATATTTCTCCATTGTTTTTTCATCATTATCCATATCACCTGTAAACTCTGTTGAAACTACATCTAATTCTGCTTGAATGCTCATTACTTTTTCAAAAGGTGAATTTAATAAATCTTGAACTCTACTGTCTAAATCAACTCTTCCAAATTGATCAAAACAGGATATTATAGCTCCCTCCTCTTTACTTACAGTTCCTCTGTCTGGGGTTTCTGCTCCAGATACAAGTTTTATTAAAGTTGATTTACCTGTTCCATTATTTCCAACAATAGCTATTTTATCTCCACTGTTTATTTCTAAATTAATATGTTTATATAAATTTTGTGAAAAAAATGATTTTGATACATTTTTTAACTCTACTATATTCATTTTACTCTCCTATTATCTACTAAATTTAATGTACTATTATACCATGTTTTATACTTTTTAGCAATATTACCTTTGATAAATAGGAAAAGTGTTCTTCTTAATTTTAGATATTTGATTCTATTGTATAGCTAAATGAATATCCTTTATTGCTTGGAATCAAATATTCCTCATGTGTTGGAGCACCCCACGAATCATCTCCTCCAACTCCCATCTGTATTTTATTTATATTTAAAGCCGTACAATGAGATTTAGGTAGTTCATAGTGATGCTGTGCACTTTCTATCTCACCAATTGTGTAAGGTAAAGCACTAAATTCAAATGGTTCCTCACTTGCAATTTTTATTCCTACACCTATCTTATCTGTTATCTCTAACCACCTAGTCCCTATCCTATTTCCACACTCTTGCGGGATGACATACTCACTCATGTTTTTATTTACATCTGTTTCAAATATTCCGAGCCTAGCCCCATGGACCCTGTCTATATAGTTTTCTTCTGGTCCCATTCCATACCACTTTACCTCACTATAATCTTTTGGAATCTTATAACTCATTCCAAATAATGGCATATCTGATAATCCCTCTATTCCACCATATTCCATGCTCACCTTTAGCTTTCCATTTCCAAAACCTTCATATATCAACTCACACATTGAAATCGGATTTGTTGGTAGCTCATACTTGGCTCTTATCTCCACTGAGTTTTTCTTTTCAACACCTTTTACATCTAGCATTTTCGCATACATTGATGCAAGTTTCCACTGAGCATATCTAAACGTCATTTTATTTCCTTTATCGTTATCTGTTGGAGCTCTCCAAAAGTTTGGCATAACAATGCCATCTAAAAACTCTTTTCCTCCAAATTTTAATGAAATCAATCCTCCATAAACTTTCGAAAATATTAATTCCATTTTTCCAGTTTTTATTCCCAGATTAAAATCGCCATCTATAAAAGTTGCTTTTCCTTCTGATTCTTCAATTAATCTCTCTCCAACTATATATATTTTTTGTCCAAAACAAATTTCATGTCCTTTTGAAGCATAAAACCTATCCTCTTTTAAATTTAAAGACACTTCTACCACATACTCTCCACTCTCTTTTATCTCGGGTACATTCAATTTGAAAGATTTTTCTGATAGAGGTTTCACATCACACTCTAAAATTTCTTCAAATATTTTAACTCCATTTTTTAATAATTTTATTTTTACATCATACTCAGAACAGTTTGTAAATAAACTTCCATTTGATATAGTAAATGATTTTTTTTCTACATCTATTTTATAATCTGAAAAAAGTTGTTTAATTTCTTGAACTTTAGGAGAAATTTTTCTATTTCCATAAACAATCCCATTTATGCAAAAGTTGTAGTCAGTCGGTCTATCCCCAAAATCTCCGCCAAAAGCTAAATACTCTTTACCAAAAGAATCTTTTTTCATCAACGATTGGTCTATATAATCCCATATAAACCCTCCCTGATACATCGAATATTTTTTTTCTAACTCTACATACTTATGCAATCCGCCATTAGAGTTTCCCATAGCATGAGAATACTCACACAATATAAATGGTTTTTCAGGAGTTTCTTGTAAATACTTCTCTATTTCATGAACTTTTGCATACATTCTACTTTCCATATCTGAAGTTTTATCATATCTTCTATCCCAAAATATTCCTTCATAATGAATAACTCTCGTATTGTCTAAATTTCTCAAAAATTCAGACATTTTAAATAGATTCTCTCCCCCAAAAGATTCATTTCCACAAGACCATATTATTATAGAAGGGTAGTTTTTATCTCTTTCAAACATAGATTTTGCTCTATCTATTATATTTTCTAACCACTCTGGATTATTATTTGGTATAACTTTTTCAGAATAAGGTTGTCCTAAAATTTGCCAAGTTCCATGAGTTTCTACATTAACTTCATCAATTACGTATAAACCATGCTCATCACATAATTCATACCATCTCGTTTGGTTTGGATAGTGCGAAGTTCTGACAGCATTAAAATTATTAGCTTTTAAAAATTTTATATCCCAAATCATATCCGCTTCCGTTATCGCCCGTCCTCTATAACAGTTAAATTCATGCCTATTTATTCCCTTAAATACTATACGTTCTCCATTTATTTTCATAATTTTATCTGAAATTTCAAATTTTCTAAATCCAAATTTTTGATAACACTCTTCTATCAGTTTTCCACTTTCACTATCTATAATTGTAACTTTAATGTCATAAAGATTTGGTTTTTCTGCACTCCATAATTTTGGATTTTGAAATTTTTCAGATATAGCTATCTTTAATTCTCTATCAACTTTTATATTTTTTTCCTCCACCTTTAAGATACTATCTGTTTTATATAAAAGTTCCATCTGAATAGCCACTACTGCTTCTTTATAACTCTGAATTTTCAAAATATTTTTTACAGTAGCGTTTTTAAAATTATTTGTCAAATCTGAAGTTATAAACATATCTTTTATATGTACATCTGGAACCGAATAAAGATACACATCTCTAAAAATACCTGATAATCTCCAAAAATCTTGATCCTCTAACCAACTTCCACTACACCATTTATAAACTTTTACCACTATCTCATTATTCGTGTTTTTTAAATATTTCGTTAAATCAAACTCACTCGGTGTGAAACTATCCTCACTGTATCCTACAAACTTCCCATTGCAGTACAGTTCTAAAGATGATTCAACCCCTTGAAAAGATATGTATACCGATCTTTCTTTCCAATCTTTTGGTATTTCGATATTTTTTTTGTATATCCCAAAAGGATTGAATTCTTTTGGGATCTCCCCCGGTTCCAAGTTTTCTCTTCCATCCCAAGGATACATTGTATTAACATATTGTGGTTCCCCATATCCTTGTAACTCCATATGACCTGGTACTTGAATTTTTGTCCAATTGGATGTATTGCAATATGAAAAATCCCAAATTCCATTCAAACATTTTCTCCACTCTATATTTAATCCTGCATATCTATGATTTGAATGTGGACTTAACCTATTTATTTTAAAAACTCTTGGATTATTTAAATTATCCATAAATCCCTCCCGTATCAATTAAGTTACTAATATATAATCACAATTTAAACAATATAGCAATTAACACTCCAAACTTCTCCAACTCTTTATTAACTAATTAAAAAAAGTTTTTTTATTTATTTTATTTCGTAAAACAAACTGTTGTGTTAAAATATTTACAATACAATATATAAGGGTGAAACCATGAAATATGATATAAAAATTTCTAAAAAAAATATAAAAAATATTATTCTCAAAGTTAAATCCGACGGAACTGTCACACTCTCCGTTCCCAAGAGAACTCCTAAGGCTTTTATTGAATCTTTTCTAAAGTCCAAAAATGAATGGATTTTAAAAAATCTTGAAAAAGTTACAAAAAATTCGACTAAATTAGTTGACAAATCATATAAAAATGGAGACAATATAGAGTATCTTGGTAAAATTTATACTTTAGAAATTTTTAAAAGTTCTTACAACAACATTGAAATTGTAGATAATTTTTTTAGAGTATTTACTAATAAAGATATCAACGAAAAAAATATTGAAACTCTCATTTATAACTGGTATAAAAAAAACGCTTTAAAAATCTTTGAAGTATCTTTAAATAAATATAGTGACCTTATTGGCGAAAAGTTCTCTAGTTTTAAAATTCGTAAAATGAAAAGACGTTGGGGCTCTTGTAGGTTTGTTACAAAAATAATTACACTAAATATTGAACTAATAAAAAAACCTATTGAATGTATCGATTATGTAGCTTTTCACGAAGTAGCACACTTAAGATACCCTCACCATCAAAAAGAATTTTGGAACTTTATATCACTTTATATGCCTGATTGGAAGGTTCGAAAAGAAAGGTTGGATAAAATATGATAAAAAAATATAACGGAGAGGATGGATTCAGATATTACGTAAAAAAGATTGAACTCTTCTCCACTAAAAGTGTCGTAGCTATTGGTATCGGAGCTGCTCTTTATAGCGTTCTATCCGGTGTTGCTATTCCTGTTGGTCCAAATACATCATTTAGAATAGCTGTCGCTCTTCTTACAATTTTTGGAGCTATTTTTGGCCCATTGGTTGGATTTTTTGTAGGCTTTGTTGGACACGCTTTAAACGATATGATTATGTGGGGGAGTGTTTGGTTCAGTTGGGTTTTTTTATCCGCTGTAATTGGATTATTTGGTGGATTAATTGCCTTAGATAAAAATTTTTCTCTAGAAACTGGTCATGTTACTAAAATTCACATATTCAAAATGTATATTTATGCTATTTTGGGAATGATCTTTGCGGGGCTAGCTGCATATGTTGGAGATGTCTATTTCTATGGTGAACCTGCTCAAAAAGTTTGGATTCAAATTGCATTGGCTACTTTGACTAACTTTGTAGTTACCGCAACTTTGGGGATTCCTATTGTTCTTGGAATTGCAGCTAGAAAAAGAAAATACTCAAATTTAAAAATAGAAGATTAATTATAAGTAAAGGAGTACAGATGAATAACATAGTAGAATTTAATGATTTTACTTTTAAATATATCAATCAATTAGAACCCACTTTAAAAAATGTTAATTTAAACATAAAAAAAGGTGAAAAAGTTCTGATTGCTGGTCCCAGTGGTAGTGGAAAATCTACTTTGGGAAGCTGTTTAAATGGTATTGTTCCTTTCTCAAAAGAGGGCGGATTTAAAGGAACTTTGACTATTAAAAATATTGAACCTTATGAAAGCAGTATTTTTGAGATTAGTAAGCTTGTTGGAACAGTTTTACAGGATCAAGATGGACAATTTATTGGTTTAAGTGTTGGAGAAGATGTTTCTTTTATTGATGAAAATAGTCTTGTTCCCCAATCTGTTATGATTAAAAATACTGAAGTTGCACTAAAAGAAGTTGGAATGGAAAATTTTATTAACCATAGCCCTCAAGAACTTTCTGGAGGACAAAAACAATCCATATCTCTTGCTGGGATAATGAGAAGTTCTGCTGAAATACTTCTTTTTGATGAACCTCTAGCTAATCTAGATCCATATAGTGGGAAACACGCTATGAAGCTAATTTGCGATATTCAAGAAAAAACAGGAAAAACCATTATAGTTATCGAGCATAGAATCGAAGATGTTTTAGAACAAAAATTTGATAGAGTAATTATTTTAAATAAAGGTGAAGTCGTAGCTAATGGAACTCCTGAAGAATTATTTAGACAAGATTTATTTAGGCGATATGGTTTGAGGGAACCTCTTTATATCGAAGCTTTAAAATATTCTGGTGTAAATTTAAAAAAAGACTCCATATATCCTATATCTAAAATTGGAACTGAAAGCAATATATTAAAAGTTAAAACTTGGTGTGATTCAATTGAACTAAAAGAGAAGCAATTTAAAGAAAATATTCTAAGTGTTCAAAATCTTTCATTTTCCTATGATGAAAATAAAATAATTTTAAAAGATGTAAATTTTTCTCTTAATAGAGGTGAAATTCTTGCTCTTTTAGGAAATAATGGAGCTGGTAAATCGACTCTTTGTAAAGTCATAACAGGAATCGAAAAAGAATCTTCTGGAGATATTATTTTACTCGGAAAAAGTATCATAAAAAATAGCATTAAAAAACGTGGAGAAAAAATTGGATTTGTTATGCAAAATCCAAATCATATGATTACACAAGAAACTCTTTTAGAAGAGGTTCAATTTGGTTTAAAAATAAGAGGAATTAAAAATTTTACCGAAAAGGCTGAAAAAGCTTTAGAAATATGTGGATTATATGAGTTTAGACATTGGCCTGTGACATCTTTAAGTTATGGTCAAAAGAAAAGACTTACTATAGCTGCTATCTTAGCTCTTGAACCTGAGGTTTTAATTTTAGATGAACCAACAGCAGGACAAGATTACAAAAGATATAAAGAGTTTATGAACTTTATTAAAGATATTGCCAATAAAGGTATTGGAATCATCCTAATAACTCATGATATGCATTTAGCTCTTGAGTACGCTAATCGAGCTATCGTCCTTTGCAATGGAACAATTGTTGCAAATAACTCTCCATCTATCATATTAGGAGAAAAAGAACTGATGAAGAAATCCAATTTAAAGGAAACTTCTTTGTCTAAAATGGCAGAAATTATGAATTTAGACCCTGAGATTCTTATGAATTCTTTCATTAGTTTCGAAAATCAAGGAGGGATGAAATAATGTCAAGAGCTGATACTTTATACATTGACAAAAATTCTCCAATACATGAAATTGATGGAAGTATCAAATTTTTATTATTACTTATTTGGACTGCATCAGTATTTTTATTTAATGATTTTAGAGTATTTTTAGCTTTTTTTATTGTCGGAATGGGATTGCTCTACATTGCTAAAATTCCATTCAAATCAATAAAACCTTTATTTATATTTATTGTTATGTTTACTATTATGAACTCTTTATTTTTAATAGTTATAACTCCTGAATATGGAGCAACTTTAACAGGGACTAATACCCCTATTTTAACAATAGAAAGAGTATCTCTTTCTGCTGAAACAATTTGGTTCGCACTCACTTTATCAATGAAATACTTGGCTATTTTTCCTATAATGATGTTATTTATATTCACAACTCATCCGAGTAAATTTGCAAGTAGCTTAAATAAAATAGGTGTCTCCTATAAGGTAGCTTATGCAATTAATATAGCACTTAGATATATTCCAGATGTGAGAGATGAATTTAAAAATATAATGTACGCTCAAGAAGCAAGAGGAGTAGCTTTTAGAAAAGGAGATGCCAATATTATCACACGATTAAAAAATTATAATACCATCCTATTTCCATTAGTTCTTTCTTCATTAAATAGAGTTGAAGTTATTTCTAATGCAATGGACTTAAGAGGATTTGGTCATAAAAGTAAGAGAACTTGGTACAGCTCTCAAAAATACTCTTCTATTGATTTTATTACATTTATATTGATGTTACTAATGTTAATTGTATCAATCTACTTAAAAATATATGTACTTAAGGGGTTTTGGTATCCTTTTAATTAGTTTCTTTTAAACCTCTTTAAATTAAAGAGGTTTTTTGCCTTTTTTAGCATACCATATCATACTAAAATAGATACTGGAGGTTTAAATGTCTAGAGATTTTTTTAAAATTATTAAAACGCATAGATGCTTATTTTTCTCTGTTTTTATTACAGGTCTATCTTTTACTGCTTACTTATATTTTACTACTCCTGTTACCTATTCTGCTAAAGCATTATTTCGTTATATTGAACCTGAGGGAGCAACAAAAGTTACCAAAATCGATATAAATGAAACTGTAACTTATGAAAGTATTACTCCCGGCAACAGTGGACTTTATATTCCAGGTCTTATC
Organism: Cetobacterium sp.; assembly: GCF_977044495.1. Taxonomy (NCBI): domain Bacteria; kingdom Fusobacteriati; phylum Fusobacteriota; class Fusobacteriia; order Fusobacteriales; family Fusobacteriaceae; genus Cetobacterium; species Cetobacterium sp. Next base: position 9,642 of record NZ_CDRRQU010000048.1, read on the forward strand.
AATAGTGATTCTTTAAAAATATCTTTCAATGGAGGAAATGGAATGTATACAGTCACAAGTGAGTCCACTTCTCCTATTTTTCCGATTGAGGAAGTTAATAAATTTTTAGATTTAATTATTAGAACAAATACAAATTTTTTAAATGAAAAGCTTCGCTACTCCACTTCAAAAGATGAAATTAATAAATTTAAAAATTTATTGGAAAATCCTGCAAAATCTTTCCCTACAATTATTAGGGCAAAATCAGTGGAGACTATTGATAATCGATATTTGATTTTATTTTTTGGTATTATTTTTTCTTTCTTTACCTCCTTAACTGTAGCTATTTTTAAAGAAAGAGTTGATGAGGCATGATTATCGTTCTTAGTATTTTTAGTATCTTTCTATTTTACACGGTATTTTTTACCGAAGACCCTTATGAAAAATTCTTATTAATTATTCCAGTATTCTTATTATCTATATATACTGGCACTAGAATGGATGTAGGAGGATACGATTATCATGTCTATAAATATTTCTATGAGCTCCCATACTATCAGAACCCTTATAAATATGAATATTTTTTCGTACTACTTAGAAATTTTTCAAAATTTCTTGGCTTAAACTATAATTTTTTTCTTCTTTTTTTGAGCTTTGTATTTAATTTTATTATTTATAAACTCTTTATATCTTACAGTAAATATCCAACATTTTCTTTCCTTATATATTTATGTACTTTCTATTATTGGCATAATTTTACTATTATTAGAAACTTTATTGCCATTGTCATTTTTTGGATAAGTTTAAAATATATTATTGAAAGAAAATTAATTCTGTATATTTTATTGATAACTTTAGCTTGTTTTTTCCATAAAACGGCAGTTATTTTATACCCTTTTTATTTTTTATTGAATAACCAATTTACAAAAAAATCTTTGAGTTTGCTTTTAGTTTTCGCTTTTGTTATTAACCCACTAACTTTTATTATTTTCAAAGCTAACATATCCTTTCTAGGGTTAAGTGAACGCCTAAATAGATACATTCATATTGTCGAACATGGAAATCCTTATGAACTATTAGAACTATTAATTTTAGTTTTTGTATTATTATTTTATTTAAAAAATAGTACCAAGAGAGAAAATGTTATTTTAAGTTTGAATATTTTTGCACTTTTTATTTTTATTGCCTTTTATAGATTTGCTATTTTTCTAAGAGTTTTGGATTATTTTAGACTAGGAGTTTTTATTGGAATTCCTTTTATTATTTCTAATATTTCAAACAAATATCTTAAATATCTATCTTTTATCTTACTCTGTAGTTACTTGACATTCAAATATTATGATACTGTTACAGCTTATGCTATATATAACTATAAAACTTGGTTAATTTAAAAAACTCGGAAAATTTCCGAGTTTTTTTCAACGTATTATGATTAAAATTTTGACTAACTATTTTCCTATTGCATTATTTATTGCTTCTAAAAATCCCTCAGAAGTATATGTAGCTCCTGCTACTGTATCCACTTGAGATGATTGCGCTTCTATAACTCTTTTTTTTAGCTGTTCAATCGCTGGATTTGAAATTCCGGGAGTGTCGCTATTTTCTTTCACTTCAATTGCTACAATCTTATCTCCGTTCATTGTCACTGCTACTTTTATATCATCTGCATATCCTAATCCGGTTCCCTCTTTTACTTCATTTCCAAAAGCTATCGCTGATAAAACTACTAATATTGACATTGCAAATTTTTTCATATAACCCACCCTCTCTAATAATTAATCTTACATGAATTATACTGTATACTACTATTTTGTGTCAATAAAAAAATACATTTAATCCCAATTTTAAGCATTTATTATAATATTTATTCTATTTTTTAAGCTATAATTTTTTCTAATCTTTCTACTGAAGTTTTATCATACTCTTTCATAACTCCTCTTGCGTATTTTCCAAGTGATAGAAGTGCTATTAGATTCGGTAATACCATCATTCCATTGAACATATCAGCTAATTCCCATACTAACTCAACCTTCATCATTGACCCAACTACAATCATTATCATTACTACTGCTCTATATACATTGACTGATTTTTTACTTTTAAAAATATATCTAACGTTTGCTTCTCCAAAAAAATACCATCCTACAATTGTTGAAAAAGCAAAGAACAATAAACAAGTAGCAATAAATATATCTCCAAAGGCTCCTAATGTTTTACTAAAAGCCCCTTGAGTCAAAATAATTCCTGATCCTGATGTCAATGAAACTTTTGATGTCAAAATTACGAGTGCCGTTCCTGTTAAAACTATAAAAGTATCTATAAATACAGTTATTACAGCAACAATCCCCTGCTCTCCCGGATGTGGAACCTTTGCTATAGCATGGGCGTGTGGTGTTGAACCCATTCCTGCTTCATTTGAAAATAAACCTCTTGCAACACCATATCTAACAGCCTGTTTTACTGTAACTCCCATAGCTCCCCCAAGTGCAGCTTGAGGATTTAAAGCTGAGTAAAAAATAGATGTTATTGCTGGAATTATCTCTTGATAATTTATTACTATTATTACAATACACGCTGCTATATATAATCCAGCCATAATTGGCACTACCTTTTCAGTCACAGATGCTATTCTTTTTATTCCTCCAAAGAAAACAAATCCTGCTAAGACTGATACAATAATTCCAACAAATGCCGGTGATACTCCAAAAGCTTTGTTAAAGGCTGCAGATATTGAATTTGCTTGGACTGCATTTCCCATAAGTCCTAAAGCTGATATACAAGCTACCGCAAAAAAATACGATAATCCTTTTGCAATTTTTTTATTCTTTATAGAGTTTTCAATATAATATGCTGGTCCTCCTGTTATTTGACCATCTACTCTTTTTTTGAAAACTTGTCCTAAAATTGCTTCTACATAGACTGTCGCCATACCAAAAAAGGCACTAGCCCACATCCAAAATATAGCTCCTGGTCCTCCCGAAGCGATTGCCGTTGCTGCTCCAGCTAAGTTTCCTGTTCCTACCTGAGCTGCTACTGCTGTAGCTAAAGCTTGAAATGACGACATACCATTTTTATCTGCTGCCTCTCCATTCAAATTTATTGATCCTGTTACATGTCTTACTCCCTCTCCAAACTTTCTAATTTGAATAAAATTTAATTTTAAAGTAAAATATATTCCTGTTCCCATCAATAAAATAATTAAAAAATTTCCCCATAAAAAACTATTGATACTCATTACAAAATCTTGCATTTTAATTTCCTCCTATTTTTTTAAATGCAAAATTGAATAAAAAAAGAAGGTATTTCAAAAAATACCTTCTGGAATTAAAAAAGAATTATACACAAAAAATAGCTCAATACTAAAAACTTTTATTGCATAATTCCTCTGTCCTTTTACCTGAGAGTTTAGTCCTAATATAAAATATATTTGGGTTTGCTCCTTCGGTGCTCATAGAGTCTCTCCAGAGGCTCGTCCAGTATAGGTCCTCAAGTTTTTCAACTAACCTGAAAGATTTACTTCTTCGGTGGCCAATTTGGCTCTCTCCCTATACCTTCATCCGATTTTCTATTCAATTTTTACTGCTGTATGATACCAATTGTAAAATGAAAATAAATTTTTGTCAATACTTTTTTTGAAGTTTTTATTTTATTTTTTTCAAAAGTAGATATGTTGCTCCTAACATTCCAGCATCATTACCTCTTTCTGCCATCTTTATTTCAAGAATATCCAAATAATTTTTCATAACTTTTTTTTCTAAACTTTTTTCAAAAATATTTTTTAAAAACTCTCCTTGTTTAGAGACTCCTCCACCAATTACAATAAGAGAGGGATTAAATATATATACCAATGTTGCCAATCCATCTGTGAAGTAATCTGCCCATTCATCAACAATCTCTTTATACTCCATACTGTTTTTATGAACTTCATCAAATATCTCTTTTCCATTTAATTTTTTACCTGTTTTTTCCTTAGCCAATCTTAAAAGTGCAGTAGTTGAAGCATAACCTTGATAACAGCCTTTTTTTCCACATCCACATTGGATTCCATTTTTAACAATTTGTATATGTCCAAACTCTGCCGCTACACTGTTCTCTCCTCTTAACAATTCTCCATTTAAAACTATTCCTCCACCAATCCCGGTCCCAATTGTTAGACATAAAAAATTTTCTTTTCCCTTAGCCGCTCCCATCCACATCTCACCTAAAGCAGCACAATTTACATCATTTTCTAAAACTGCTGGAATTTTATATCTCTCCTCCAATATTTCTACCAAATTCGTTCCTATCCAACCGGGAATCAGATTTGTTCCACCCACTACTTTTCCTATAGTTCCATCTATCTGCCCAGTGGCAGAAACAGCTATCCCTAATACCTTTTCATTTTTTAGTTCTTCAACTATTTTATAAATTTTTTCTAATAGTTGCTCTACACCTTTAGAAGCTTCAGTTAGTAAAGAAGAGGAGAATATTACTTCTCCTCTTAAACTAACTAAGCCATATTTTATTTCTGTTCCTCCAATATCTATGGCTATCACACTCATTAACTATCTCCTATAAAAACTTTCTTCCAATCTCTTTTGCTGTTTCTATTTTCTCCACTGACAATTTTTTCATTGGTAATCTGCAATATCCTACTGCGTCTACACCTTTTAATTTTAAGATTTCTTTTATCGTCTGGTAAATTCCATTTCCTAGAAGAGCCTCTATTATATTGTTTAAATACGTTTGTTTCTTTCTTGCAGTAACTAAATCCCCTGCTATTGTTGCGTCAAAAACTTCTCTAGCTATTTTCCCAGTTACATTGTATGTACTTCCTATCGCCCCATCTACACCCAATGCTACTGCTGGCAACAGCATCTCATCAAACCCTGCGTATAGTAGTTTATCTGGGAACGCTTCTCTAACTCTTTCTAAAAGATAGAAGTCTCCCGCTGTAAACTTAATACCAATAATTTTATCATGACAAAGCAGTTCTCCAAACTGTTGAACGTTCATATTAACTCCAGTTAAAAATGGAATTGAGTAGATTATCATATTATTATTAGTCTCATTTACTATTGTCATATAGTAATTTTTAATCTCTTCAAAATCAAATTTATAATAGAATGGTGTTACAGCAGACAGTGAATCATATCCTAATTCAGTTGCATACTTTCCTAACTCAACAGCCTCATATAAATTAATTGATCCAACTTGAGCAATTAACTTTACAGCATCTTTAGCTTCATCTTTTACAATTTCAAAAATTCTTTTTTTCATCTCTGTTGAAATCATAAAGTTTTCACCAGTACTTCCACCTACATATAATCCATCTACTTTCATTTCGTCAATATTATATCTTATAATATTTCTTGTTCCCTTTTCATCTAAGTTTCCATTTTCATCAAAAGAAATTAGTAATGCTGAATAAATACCTTTCATTTTTTCCTCCAAGTTTTTTATTTTAATAAGTTTAAGGCCCACTGATAAATTAGATCCTCTAGTCCATTGATGTTCTCGTGACCAAAATCTGGATAAATAATATGCTCCTTCTTGCTTTTTATATTATTATAAACTGCAAATTGTGTTGATGGCGGACAAACTTTATCCATTAATCCAGTTACCATTGTTACCTCTCCCTTTATATTTTCTGCAAAATTTTTTACATCTATATATCCTAATGTTTCAAAGAACTTATTTTCATTTTTATGTTGCGGGTCATACCATCTAAAAAAATCTTTCAATTCTTGATACGGACGTTCTCCTAAATCTAAATCCCAAACTCTTTTAAAATCTGATAAGTATGGATAAATTGAAAATATTTTAAATACTCTATCCTCAAGAGCTGCTGCTACTAAAGATATTGCTCCACCTTGAGAATAACCCAAAGTTGATACACGTGAACTATCAATACTTTTCATTTGAAAAATAATATCTAATAACCTCACTGCATCTAAATAAACTTTTCTATAGTAACTTTTTTTAGGTCCCTCTAACAATCCTCTCACTAAATTTCCAGTTCTAAAATACTCTTCACCGCTTTTTCCCATCTGATCTCTACAATCCATGGCAAAATAGGCAATTCCTGACGCTGGATATATCATTCTTCTAGACCAGTCTCCACCGTTTCCTCCATATCCATGGAACTCTACTATTGCTGGAACTGGCTTTGATATATTTTTAGGTACTAACATTTTTACATAAATTTTTTGATTATCTATTCCTCTAAATGTTAAATCATAACAATCACATAGTGGCGTTTGAAACTCTGCAGGAGTAATTACTACCCCTGCCTCAGTTTCTCTTAACTCATCTAATGATTCTTGCCAAAATTCAAACATATTTAAAGGAGTTGGATTGATTCCTCTATATTCTTTTAATTCATTTAATGGCAAATCAATATTTGGCATAATCTATCAAGCTCCTAGAATTAAATTTGGTACAAATAATACAATTTGTGGGAATATTGTCAATAAAACTAGTGTTAATACTATTGGTATCAACAGAGGTATCACGCCTCGGGTTATGGTACTGACTGGAATCTTTCCAACCCTAGATACAACAAATAAAGCCATTCCCATTGGAGGTGTCAATATTCCTATCATCAGGTTTAAAGTACTTAAAACTCCAAAGAACACTGGGTCTATTCCAAATTGAATTACCACTGGTATCAACATAGGAAGAACTAAAACTTGTAAAGCTAACGCTTCTATAAATGTTCCTAAAAAGATTAATAGTAAATTTATCATTACTAAAACCATTAGCGGAGATTTTCCAAATGTCAAAAATACTTCAGCTATTTTCATTGAAATTTGCTCTCTTGCTATAACTTGTCCAAAGAAAGTAACTCCCATAATCATTAAAACTGTTACACCACTTATCTTTATAGTTTCTATAACATCTTTCACAAACCCTTTTATAGTCAGTTCTTTATACACAAAGAATCCTAACCCCATTGAATAACAAGTGGCTATTACTGCCGCCTCAGTTGGTGTGAAATATCCTGAAAAGATTCCACCTATTATTATAAATGGTGTTAGTAGTGCCCAAAATGATTCTTTAAAAGATATTAATCTCTCTTGCATTGTAGCTTTAGGGGCTCTTTTATACCCTCTTTTCTTACAGATAAAGTAATTCATTATCATAAGAGCAAAAGTCAAAATTATTCCCGGAACAAACCCACCTAAAAATAGTCTTGCAATGGATTGATCCGCTATAACTCCATATATAATCATTGT
>NZ_CDRRQU010000049.1:0-16760 GCF_977044495.1 Cetobacterium sp.
AGTTTTCAGAATAACTTTCTTTAAAATTTCTTCATCCTTAGATGTCAAGGTTTTATTCATATTTTTTTTAATAATATCTCTCCAAATAGAGAGATGGTTATGATAATGGATATTTTCATCTGGAAAATTACCTGTACAAATTTTTAAAATATTTATAAAGTATGGAATTTTAGTAAAAGAGATATTTTTAAAAAGTGAATCATGAAAAATGTTGTAAAAAGTATGTAGATCGTTGTCAGAAAAAATATTAGAAAAATAAAATTTAAAAATAGAGAAGTCCTTTAAAGAGAGGATTGAAGAATCTTTGAAGTCATCATCAGAATCAGGTAGATATTGAAAACTGATATAAAAGGCTTTCAATAGCTCTTCATTCCAAAAGAAGTTATCCATATTACAAAAATTTTTAAAATTTTCAATGTCTTTTTTTAAAAAAATATTAATCTCATCATTGTGAAACAAGAGTGAGTAATATTCAGTTAGAATTTTGGGAAGATATATTTCCTCTACTAAATATTTATAGATATAGCTAGAGAGTGCTAATTTTTTACTTAAGTTTTCTCCTGTTAAAAAAATACCTTTACCGGTGTGACTTTCAACAATCAAATCAAAACTTTCTAAATCTTTTTTAATATCAGCTAAATCGTCATTTAAGGTGCGCCTTGAAACATCTAACTTTTTTGAAAGATTTTCTAAATTTAGTTTTCCCTCGATAAGTATTTTTAAGATTAGAAAAAGTATACGTTCCTCTTTTGAAGCAATTTGAAGTTTTTTTAATTTAGAAAAAAGGTTATTACAATTTGAAATCTCTTTTACAATCAGATTCAATCTGTTCGTTTTTTGGAGCTCAGGGAGAGAGTTATATATATCTTTAATATATAGATTCAAATTTGCTTTTGAAAGTTTTAGAAATGACTCTAAAAAATCAAGCTTGTCTCCTTTAGTAAAATTTAAGAGGTTTAAGACTCTTAAATGTTTTGAGCAAATTACTATTGACACAATTTCAACTCCTATGAAATATTATTTACGTTCATTATACAACAAAAAAGTTCGGATATCAAATGTTTTTGAAAAATATTTTTAAAAAAATAAAAAAATTTCAAATAGAAAAACTACTTAGTATGGTATATACTGTACTTCAGGTATAAAGTTTCACATTTCGTGAAGAAACAGGAGGGAATATGATGAAAAAAGTTTTATTAGGAACACTTTTATTGAGTTCAGTGCTTTGCGCAGCAGAGTTATCATCAGTAACAGCAGAAACAACAGCGGTTTTTGCTAAAAGTGAAAAGGGCGGAGATAAACCACTTATCTATTTAGCAGAGAATTTTTATGAAATGGCGACACTGCCAGGATTCTCTTTGGGAGCCCCATCAGGACTTGTTTCTTCATATGGAGTAGCTTTTGTAGGACTTTCTGGAAGAAGAGATAGTGATAATACAGATGGAGCAATGGCTCTTGGAATGGGATTTGGAAATGCTGAAAAACTTGGTGGATCAGTATCGTTAGGAATCGGAAGTATCGATTTTAGAGATGGAGGGTCTTTCAATAGAGGAAATTTAAATTTAAATGTGGGGCATCATTTCAAAGAGTTGGGAGTTGGAGTATCGGTTGGTATGGTAGGGGTTGATTTGTGGCACGCAACTAAATCAGATGGAGACAATCAGGATCCAAGTTTTTATGTGGCAGCTACAAAACTTTGTCCGAATGATTTTATTCCAGTTGTTATTACTGCAGGTCTTGGAAATAATTCGTACGCAGATATAAATAAAGACAATGATAGAAAAGATAAAATAGATGGGTTTGGAGCAGTTGCATTTTATTTAATTCCACAGTTGAGTGTAGTTGTAGATTATACAAGCAATATATTAACAGCAGGAATAAGTATGGTACCATTTCCTGATTATCCGATATCAGTTAATTTAGGAGCAACGAACTTAACTGAACAGGGACAAAATGATAAAGTAGCAGCAATTGGATCAATTGCAGCGGCTTATATATTTTAACTAGGAGGGATTGAGATGAAAAAATTATTATTAATTTTAGGAATACTAATGATGGTAACATCAGTGACATATACAGCAGAAGAAGTACTAGTAATATATGTAGTAGAGGAGAACACAACATCAGAGAATGGTAGTACAACTAAGGATTCAAAGGGAACACAACCGGGAGCTCCAATGTCAAAAGGGGATTCTTTTATGGCAGCTTTTGGAATGGGAGATTCATCAATTGTAAGTGGAGGAGAAAGTGGTGGTGGAGTGACAGCAGGATTAACGGCAATAGAACTTTCAGCGGCACACGTCGGATCAACTTCTCTGACAAGTAGCCAAAATACACCATATAGTTATAAATAGGAAATAAAATAACACTGAAAAGAAGGTAGAAATAATTATTAATAATTAAAGTAAAAAGCTGTTCAGTTTGAACAGCTTTTTTTATGAAATTTATTAAAAACATGGAGGAATGAATGAGAAAAAAAGAGGATTTTTATGAAGATAACTTCTATGAAGATGGAGAGGAAATAGATTTAATGGATTTGGTTTTTACACTTTTGAGAAGATGGAAACTAATAGGATTAGTAGCATTACCCATATTTGGAATGGGAGTTTTTTTTGCTCTAACAAGACCAACTGTATATAAAACAGACATGACAATGATGATATCAAGTGGAAGAAATTTTAATGCTAGTTCATTGGATGGAGGGGAGTTATCAGTCAATCAAAAGTTAGCAACAACCTATGCGGAAATAGCTAAAAGTAATGCGATACTGAAAAATGTTATCAAAAAATATGATCTTGAAACAACATTAAAAACTTTACAAAATGAAGTGTCAATAGCTCCTGTAAAGGATACAGAGTTACTCCAATTGACATATAAAAACTCAGATCCGGCTTTAGCGGCAGCTGTAACGAATGAAATAGGAAATGAGTTTATGTTAAAAGTTCGTGAAGTTATGAATTTTCAAAATATAAAAGTTGTTGAAGCCGCAGAAATACCAAGAGAAGTATTACCTAAACGAAGAGGGGCTATACTTATAATCTCATTAATTTTATCAGGTATGACTGGATGTATGGTTGCGTTTATAGTTGAATTTTTCTTCTGTAAATTACGTAAGCCAAAGGATATAGAGAAAATTCTTGGAGCTTCAATGCTTGGAATGGTTCCAGATTTTAAGTTTTCTCTAGTGGATGGAGGAAAAAATGAACAATAGAAGTAAAAGACAGATATTTTTTAAAGATGGCAACAACCATGAGATGAATGAGGCTCTCAGAGTTATTAGAACGAATCTTCATTTTTTAAATGAAAAGGAGATGGCTCGTACAATACTTATAACAAGTACCACGCCTAAGGAGGGAAAGAGTACAATCGCTTCAAACTATGCAATGAGTATAGCCATCACAGGAAAAAAAGTACTTCTTATAGATTGTGACATCAGAAGACCAAGAGCTCATGAAAGTTTCGGAATAAGTTTTACAAAAGGTCTTGAATCGGTACTTTCGGGGGAGTGTGATGTCGAAGAGGTAATCCTAAAGAATATAGAAACAAATTTGGATATACTTCCGACTAGAAACGTAGCTCACAATGTAACGGAACTTTTTTTAGGGGATAAAATGAAAACTTTGTTGGATAAATTAAAAAATGAATATAACACAGTAGTGCTTGATACACCGCCACTAATAATCGCAAGTGACGCTGCTATACTTTCAAAGTACTGTGATGGAGTTGTATATGTTGTAGCTTATGATCAAGTTGCCAAGAGGGAGTTGGAGTTTGGAAAAACTATGCTAAATAATGCAAAAGCAAATATATATGGAGTTGTAGTAAATAAGGTCGATAAAAATGGACTTTCATATGGAAATTATGGGTACTATAACAATAATTATTCGTATTATAAAGATTATTATACAGAGGAGGGGGATATTCTTGCAAAAGCATATAAACCTCAGAAAGGTTTAAAAGGCTTTCTTACAAAATTAAAAAGAGATTATAAAAGACAATTAAGTGGGGACCAAAAGGGGAAAAGATGGTAGATATTCACACTCATCTGTTATTTGGAGTTGATGATGGACCAAGAACATTAGAAGAATCTATTGAAATGATTAAAATGGGAATGAGATTAGGGTTTGATGAGTTCTATCTTACTTCTCACTACAATAAAGGGAAATTTAATAATGAACATTATGAAAAAAATTATATGATTTTGAAAGAAAAATGTGAAGAGTTAAAACTTGAAGTGAAAGTGTACAGGGGTAATGAAGTTTATTTAAAGGAAAATATATCTGAAATCTTGAGAGATAGAAAATTTAATTTAATAAAAGGGAAATTTCTTTTGGTAGAGTTTTCACCTTTTACTCCCATACCTGTTGGAGAAAATTTGGTAAATAAAATTTTAGAGAGAGGACTTATACCTATATTGGCCCATGTTGAGAGATATGAAAATTTTAAAGGGAGCGATTTAGTCAGGTTAAGAAGACTCGGAGTTAAACTTCAGGTGAATGTGGGGGGAGATAAACCTAAACATATAGTCAGATTACTAAAAGAGGGTTATATTGATTTTTTAGGAAGCGACGCCCATGGAGTAGAAAAAAGAGCTTATACAATGGGAATGGAGCTGAAATATAGAAAAAAAATAACTGCCTTTAATGAAATAAAAGAGGAGGAGATAAGAAATGAGAAAAAGCAATTTGGTAATAGGACTTTTAATTCTTTCTTTAGGAGTATATTCACAGGATCTTGGACTAGAGGAAATTCTTACTAGAGTAAAAAGTAGTAATCCTGAAGTTAAGATTAAAGAGTTAGATATAAAGATAAAAGAAAAAGGAAGGAATAAAGCTTTTAAGAATTTGGTTCTACCTCCAGTTAATCTTTCCACAGAGGAAGATTGGCAGATTGTAAAAGATGAAGGGATGGGATTTAAGGAGATAGAAGCTTATATTCCAATATTTCAGGGTGGTAGAATGGTATATGGTTATAAGAAAGCTGGAAAAGAGTTGGAAATGGCAGAAGAAAATTCTAAACTGACAGTTTATAGTTGGCAAGAGGAGTCGGTGAATGAATATTTTAAAGCTTTAAATTTTAGAAAGCAACGTGAAATAACTAATCTCACAATATCAGCTTTACAAAAACAACGTAATAGACTTGATGGTCTATATAAGGAAAATAAGATGATTCCTAAATCCGAAGTATTAAAAGTTGAAGCGGATATTGAAAATAATATAGCTATTAATCTAGAAAATAAGCAGAAAGAAAGAACATCAAAAGAGACGTTGATGCAACTTTTGGGGTACGATTTAGATAGAGTCATAAAATTGGATGAATTTAATGCTGTGGAGTATCTAAAATCATTTGGAGTTGTTAAAAAAGTGGAGGATCCAAGGAATACAACGTTGGGAAAAACACAAAGTTTGATGGTTGATATAGCTGAATATGATGTAAAAATTGCAAAAGCTGATCTTTATCCATCTTTTTATATAAAACCATCTCACGAATTTAAAAGACGGATTGGAGATAAACTTGTAACAACAAATGAGGGAAGAGTAGAAATAGGATTTAACTATGTATTTCAATGGGGAGGCACGTTTGATTCTGTAGACCAGAAAAAACTTACTCTTGAACAAGCTAAGATAAAATATGATAACAATATTGTTGGAATAGAGTTAGATATGAGAAATAGATTAGGAGAGATAGAATCTCTTACAGGGCAGAGTGAAGCTCAAAAGAAGAGAGTAGAATTACTTAGAGAAAACCTAAAAATTGATAACTTAAGGTATGACAATGAGTTAGTGACAACTTTTGATTACTTAAATTCAGTAAATCAGTTAAGAACGGCTGAAGAGGATTTTTATAAACTTCAAAGGGCTTTAGTTTTAGCTGTAATCAAGTATGAGAATCTATATAAGTAAGGGAGAATTATGAATAAGAAAATAGTGATTGGAGTTGTAGTGGTAGGGTTAGGTCTTGGGGGATATTTTTTAATTAATAGAGTATCGGGAAAAGAGGTTAGAGTTTCAAAAGTAGAGATGGGAAATCTTTCTAGTTCTATACTTTATGCGGGTATAGTTACACCTGGAGAGGTCATACCTGTGTATGTGGAAGCTCCAGTACTTGTTGAATCAATAATAGCAAGAGTAGGACAAGAGGTAGAGGTTGGAGATAAACTTATGACTTTCAGTTCTAAGAGTATTATTGAAAATGATAAAGAATTAAGGATAAATGAGTTGGATGTAAAGGATATAAAACTTCAAATAGCAGATTTGGACGGAGGATCATTAAAGTTAGAGTTGGACAATAGAAAGCTTGAGATGAGAAATTTAGAGGAACAGATAAGGGGAAATGAGAGAAGACTTCCAGTAGTACAATCAGAAGCTAGAACATTAAAAGAAAAAGGGGAAGCATATAAAAAATTATTAGCTGCTGATGGAGTTTCAAGTACAGAGGTCAATAAAACCGTAAATGAAGCTGAGAAAAAAATAGTTGAGTTGGAGGATTTAAAAACTAATTTAGAATTAAATAGACAAAAGTTTGAACTATCGGCAGTAAGTTATGAGAGTTTAACTAGACAGTTAGCAATAGAAGAGGCTAAACTAAAATCAAGTTTGGAGAAATTACAGCTTACAAATGAGATGCTAAATCGTCGTGCAGAACAGTTGAGAAAACCACTTGAAGCGTCTGTAGCTGGAGTCATTACAACTATAGATGTGGTGGAAGGGAGCAATATGCAAAGTGGTCAAAGACTATTGGCTATTTCTCCAAGGGGTGAAAGTATAGTAAAAGTTGAAGTTCCAATGTATCAAGCTAGTAGTGTTAGTCCAGAACAGAAGGCGACGATACGAAGCTCTTCATATGATGGAGATATAACGTATGAAGGAGTTGTAGCTAGAGTTTCCAGCGTAGCTCGTGAAAGCGTATTGGGTGGAAAAAATGATAAGGTTATAGAGATTGAAGTTAAGGTATTAGAAGTAAATGGATTAAAACCTGGTTTTATAACTGATGTAGAAATAAGCAATGAAAGTAGTAGAAACGTAGCAACAGTTTCATCTTTTTCAGTTTTAGAGGAAGGAAATAAGAGCTATGTATACATAGTGGATGATGGGAAAATACGTAAGACTGAAATAAAAATAGGTGTAAAAACATCTACGGATTATGAAGTATTAAATTTACCTCTAGGGACAGATGTGGTGATAAATCCATTTAAAGTAACCAATGGAGAGAGAGTAAAGGCTGTGATTTAGTGAAGGTTTGGATGTCATTTAGATTTCTTCGAGGGAACTTGGCAAGAGCAGCTTTTCCAATGATTGCAGTTATAGTAGGGGCTATGTCACTTGTTATGACACTTTCACTTGGGGACGGTGCAAGAAACATTATAAATAGGGATTTGTCTGCTATAGGAGGAAATAGAATACTTGTAGGTGCAGAACATCTAAATCATAAGGATTTAGAGCTTATGGAAAGACTCCCCTTTGTAGAATATGGAATTTTCCCAGAGGAGAGAGCTTTAGTAGGGAATACAGTGTATAAGGGATACAGTAAGAAAGCTTTGATAGCTATGAAATTACCTATTTTAAAAAATGAAGAGACAGTATTAGATAAAGAACAGTTTTCAGATATAAAAATAGGTGAAGAAATTGAGTTAGAAACTGTATCAGGAAAAAGGCGATTTTTAGTAAGAGGATTGTATCAAGAGGAGAGCCCATTTGAAACTATGAAAATGGGAGATAGGGTTATAGTGAGTGATGAAACTTTTGAAAAAATTTTTGGCAAGAGAAGTTATAAAAACTTGGTAATTGCTTTTCCAGAAGGTGAAAATGGAGAAGATTATATACCGATAGTACTAAAAGAGCTAAATAAAATTCGACCTAGGTACAATCAAGTTAGAATACTAGAGACCCCTGATGTCTATAAAAAAGTAGAGAGGATAAAAAGTTTTGTAGGGAAAAGTTTATTTATTCTTTCTTTTATTTCTTTAGGGATAGGAGGAGTTGGAATTTTAAATTTGATAGCTACTACGGTACGAGAGAGGGGCTCATATATTGGGGTGTTGCGAGCTATGGGGATGAGTAGAGAAAGTTTGACAAAAATATTTATAATAGAGGCAGGAATTGTGATAGTTTTAGGTACTAGCATAGGAATAACTTTTAGTGTAGGTATGTCATATATAGCTGGAAATATATTGAAAATACCACCATATTTTAATTTTTTTAAGATAATGGTGACATTAGCTCTAATAATGGGAATTAGTCTTATATTTGGAGTTTATCCAGCTAAGAGAGCAGGGGAGATTGAGATAGTGAAGGCATTGAAAATTTGAGGAGAAACATCAAGTCTGCATACATCTTTAATAGCTTTAGGCTCAAAAATTCCTTCTCTATCTCTAGGAATATCAACAATAAATCCTACATAAGAACCCAATTTACTGTTGAAAATTTTACAGCGATTTTTTTCTGAGTGAATCTTACCATTAGATTTGCAATATTAGTAAATTTATCAAAAGAAGAAGGCGTCAAAGGAAAAACCTTGACGCATTTTCTATTTTTTAAAGGTCTATAATTGTTCTTTTATGTAAAATTATTTATATTTTTTGATTAATATTCACTAAAATTTATACCCCACTCCAATAGTTGCACTAATATTTCTATTGTAGTCTTTAGCAAATTCAAAGTTCATTCCACCTGTATAGATAATTCCATTTGTTTGCTCCAATTCTAAAGTGTAACTTACTTTTCCAGAGGTTTTAGGTAATTCTATTCCTTGAATATTGAAGTATGTTCCATTTTTTTCTTTGCCTAAGATGTATCCCTTCAATCCTTTTGATTTATCTCCAAGCGTATTTACTACACCTAAGGATAGGATATTTTTTAATTTTCCACTATTTAAGTCTATATTCTTGATGAAGTCTATTCCAACCTCCACATCCATTGTATTACTATCAGCCCTATCAGCTTTCATAGCTATTTTTCCTGGTGTATATCCTTCATTTATTTCGCTTTGTTCTATATAATAGTAACTTAGCTTTATTTTTGGTTCTACTGTCCAATCTTGTTTAGCATTGTAAGTATACTTAGTCTCTATAAAAGCGTTTAATGAGTTAAGGTGGTATTTGTTTTCAGTTGCAAAAGAGTCATATTTATTTGAAATTTTTCTTTTTGCATCAATCGAAGTATATTGATAACCTATTCCACTTGTAAATTTGAAGTTATCAATCTCTCTTTTAGCAAATGTTCCCAAGTACAATGAGTTTCCATCGACTTTACTTAAACCTCTAAAATTGACGTTTTGATGATTTCCACCTAAAACAAATCCTACAGAGTTTTTATCTGTTACTCCATATTCAAACGTTGCTACCCCTCCAACTGTATCTGTTGTTGTTTTATAATTTCTGTGTCCTGTATCGAAGCCATAATAATTTTTTCCAGAAGTAGTATTATCATTTTTTACACCTGTATAAATTGCTTTACCTTGGACTATCAGTTCATCTTTTTTAGGTTTTATTGTTAAGTATGATATATTATCTTCAAATATCTTTAAACTATCTCTCGTTGATTTTAGTGTATATGCATACGGGTTATTCGCATATATTTGATCTAAAAGTGTCAGTAATCCTTCTAGAGAGTCGTTATATGTTTTGTCGTCCAATAATGTTGTATTAGCCATATTTCCAATCTCTCCTGCACTAACTATTGACTTGTATACACTATTTAAATTTTCATATAATAAAGAATCTATAGTAATTGGTGGCTTTGAATCTAATGAAGGATTCTGATTTCCTGGTGAATTTGTGTCTACAGGTGGTTTTGGAACAACGGGCTGTGGCGGTATTGAATCTACAACTGTTATAACTAAATCTTTTCCGTCCTCAGATAATTTTCCATCTAAAACTAATGAATTAATTTTTATATAACTTTGTCCTTCTTTTGAAACTAAAGTTGTTTCTCCCATTGAGACAGTTGTTCCCACTCCTATTCCATTTAATTTTACTAGTAGATTTCCTTCAGTGCTTTCTAATGTTCCCTTGTTGCCGTACAAAGCGTGTCCGATTGTTTTACCATCTTTTGTGATTGTTGGATCAACCTTTAAAACCAAATTTCCACTTTCGAGAGTAATTTTATCAGCTCCAGTTATTTCTGCCTTCTCAAATAGTGTTACATTTCCATTTGTATTAATTGTTTCAAAACCATCTATTTTATTAAATACGTTTAAATTTTCTTGAGAAACATTTCTTATAGTTGATTTTGTTCCCAAACTTAAAATATCTTTTCCTGAACCACTTTGTATATCTCCATTAATTTGAACTGTATTTGCTAGAGTTAATGTATTGTTCCCATCACCTAAATTTATATTTCCATTTATAGTAGAATTACCCTCTAATACAAGTGTATTGTCGCCAACACTGCCTTTTATCACTGTAATATCATTTTTTAATCCACCACCATTTAATATAACATTAGTTCCTTTAAAAGATTTATTGTCATTAATAGTTAAAGCGGTTTCATATCCATTTATTATTGAATCGTTTAATTCTACATCATCAACAACTGTCAATGCACCATTTTCTCGACCTAATCCATTTATAATTAAATCAGACTTTTTAGTTAGTTCAGATGATTTTATATAGGTATTTTGGTTTCCTTGTATTGTTTTTGCTTCTTTTGCAATTGATCCATTTGTAGAGCCATTTAGGATATCTTTTCCATCGGTATTTCCACTAGTACCAACTATAATTTCTTTAACTTCTTTTTCAGTACTTAGCTTTACATATATTCCTTGATTTATTTTATTTTTTAATTCTATTTCTTTTAATTCTTCACCATTACTAAAAATTTCTTTTCCTGCTAGTATACCGTAATTGTTTATGCTTCCTGTAAAATTATTGGCTACAATAGCACTTT
Organism: Cetobacterium sp.; assembly: GCF_977044495.1. Taxonomy (NCBI): domain Bacteria; kingdom Fusobacteriati; phylum Fusobacteriota; class Fusobacteriia; order Fusobacteriales; family Fusobacteriaceae; genus Cetobacterium; species Cetobacterium sp. The sequence goes on from NZ_CDRRQU010000049.1 coordinate 10,887, forward strand.
CTGATCCCCTTATCACACCGTGATTACTGATATTTTCTTTACTATTATTTAATACTATTCCATTTCCTGAGTATTTTGGATTTCTTTTTTCAGCTTTATTGTTAGCCAGTCCGTCATTTATTTCGACATAACCAGATATAACTCCTTTATTCATAACTGATACAGTTTCTCCATTTACTCCATTTCCACTGAAATTAGCGATAGGAAGCGCATAAGGATAAGTTATTGCTTCAGTAGGTTTTCCATTTACATCAACCGGAACTCCACTTGCAGATGCTATTCCACCTTTCACAATTGCTTTTCCTGATACTATTCCAGTGTTTTCTAACAATATATTTTTCCCAACTACTCCATTACTAGATTCGTTAGCGGCAGCGTGAGCATAAGCCGCTGCAGAGACGTCAGTAGCTGGAGTGGAGTTAGGATTATGTGCAACTGCATTTCCTCCCTTTAATATTGAATTTCCTAGTACAACTCCATTATTTTTTAGGATAACCTCTTCGCTTCCATAGATTCCATTTCCGGTTTTAGCACTGGAAGCATCTGCGGTTACACTCTTATAACCTGTCGCATTTCCACCTTCTAATATTGCATTTCCCGATATTAGTCCGCTGTTTTCTACATTGGCTTTTTTTACAGATACGCCATTCCCAGAACCATATACAAAAATTTGTGCCTTTGCATAATCTTCTGAAAGATTAGTAGTTCCAGCTTTTAAAGCTACGTTTCCAGATATTGTTCCGCCATTTACAATTGATGTATTCATGATTCCATAGATTCCGTTACTAGAGTTAACCATTTCTATTTCAGCTTTGTCATTTTTAGAAGTAATTCTATTTATATCTGTGCTTCCTAAAATAACACCATTATTTTTTAGTGAAATATTACCTAAATTATTAAAAATTCCATTTGCCGATTCGTTGATATCTTGATTATTTATAATAGATTCATTTTTAAGTATACCTCCTATGAATCCCTTATTATTTATTTCATTTTCATTATTCAAACCATTCCAATTTGTTTTTTCAGTTCCGACGATTTTAACATTCTCTTCTATTTCTATTCCATATCCTATTGTACCAGTTATAAAAAATACTACTAGTAAGGATAACATGTATTTCATTTTATTTTTTAAAGCCTTTTTTAATAATTTTTCTTCAAACATTAATTTCTCCCTCTTTTGTTATCTTTTGATCCCAGATAATATTATAGTATTTTAGTGAAATAATTTTCTTTTTTAGGAAAAATGATAGAGCGTCAAAGATTATAAAGATAGAGATGGCTTTTAGTGGTAAAAATGTTGCTATTGAAAGTAAGATTAATTAACCTATTTTATATTTGGCATTGAAAGAATTTTGTATATAAAAATTAAGTAAAGAATAATATATTACCTATAAAATTAATAAAAAAACTCTTGCAAATCCCAAAATTAAGTATTACAATTGTAATACGAAATATCAAAGGAGGTTTTTTATGTCAGTTATTTCCGTTAGATTAAATACTGATGAAGAGCTATTGTTAAAAAAAGTTGCTGATTTTGAAGGTATTGGACTTTCTAGCTATATAAAAAAAATTGTTTTTGAAAGATTGGAAGAAGAATACGATTTAAGAGTTGCTGAAAATGCTTATAAAACTCACGTAGAATCAAATCAAAAAACTTATTCATTTGATAGTGTAATTGAGGAATTAGGAATTGATTTATGATTAAGTACAAAGTTGAATTTTCCGAAATATCTTTAGAACATTTAAAAAAATTAGATAAATCTGTTCAGACAATTATTTTAAAATGGATTAAGAAAAATCTTGTTGATTGTAATAATCCTAAAGCACATGGTAAAGCATTAGTCGGAAACAAAAAAGGATTTTGGAGATACAGAGTAGGTAATTATAGATTACTTTGTAATATCCATGATGATGTATTAACTATATTAGTTCTTGAAGTAGGACATAGAAGTGAAATTTATAAAAAATAAAAAGAATACAATAAAAAATGGAAGAGAGTGTTTAAATCTTCGTGTAAACCTCAGTAATTTTTCTAAATTAATAGATTTAATATTTTTCTCTAGATTCAGAAACAATTTTTTTGCCATAAAAAGACCTCAGCTTAAACCAAACAATTAAAATAGGATATAAGTTAAGTGAAATGAATAATTGAAATATAACTCTGCAGTTTTTTGTTAACTTTTTGTAACAAATTAGGAAGCTTTGATATTCTTCAGTTGTTAAGGTATAATATAAGAAAAAATTATGGGAGTGTGAAGAGGTGGTTAAGAAAAATTTACCTGTGGGAATAGATGATTTTAAAGAAATAATAGAGAACAATTGCTATTTTGCAGATAAATCGTTATTGATAGATGAACTATTGAGTAAAAGATCTAAGGTAACCCTATTGCCAAGACCAAGAAGATTTGGAAAAACTTTAAATATGTCGATGCTTAATTATTTCTTTAACATAGAAGATAAGAACAGTAATAGAAAGCTATTTGAAGAATTGGCTATTTTTAATACAGATAAAATGATATATCAAGGTGAGCATCCAGTTATATATATCACCTTAAAAGATATAAAAGTTGGTAGTTGGGTAGAATGTTTTAAAGCATTAAAACATTTACTTAGTGACTTATTTCAATCTAAAATATACATTAGAGAATCTTTAAATGAAATTCAAACTCAAAATTTTAATGATGTTTTAATGAAAAGTGAAAATGCAGACTATTCAAATGCTTTGAAAGATTTATCTGGTTATTTAGAAAATCATTACAAAAAAAAAGTAATTATTTTAATAGATGAATATGATACACCACTGGTAACAGCGCATTCAGAAGGGTATTATAAAGAGGCGATATTTTTCTTTCGAAATTTTTTAAGCGCAGCATTAAAAGGGAATCCTTATCTTGAATTAGCGGTTTTGACAGGAATATTGAGGGTGACTAAGGAGAGTATATTTTCAGGATTGAATAATCTTGCAGTATCAACAATTTTAGACAACGAATTTAATCATTTTGGTTTAACAGAAGAGGAAGTTGAAGAGTTACTAAAATACTATGGGTTAGAGTATGAACTAGAGGATGTAAAGAAGTGGTATAACGGATATAGATTTGGAAAGGAACTGGTTTATAATCCGTGGTCACTAATTAATTTTGTGAGTAAAAATGAGTTGAATCCATATTGGGTAAATACGAGTGATAATAGTTTAATTAGGGAACTCTTGGGTAAAAACGATTCGAAAGTATTTGAGGAGTTGGAGTTGATATTTAAGGGTGAAATAATATGGGAATCGATTTCAGAGAACATAATATTTGATGACTTAAATAATATTAATACAATCTGGTCCTTGATGCTGTTTTCGGGGTATTTAACTTATGAGAAGATGAAAGTATCTTCAATAACAGGATTAAAATCATATTCATTAAGAATCCCAAATCGAGAGATTAAAAGTTTTTTTAGGCAGAGCTTCATAGAGACGTATACTAAAGGAGATGTATATTTTTATGGAACGATGATGGAGGATTTATTTTTAGGAAATTTAGATTCTTTTGTAGATAAATTTAAAAAAATGTACCTTTCAGCAGTGAGTTATCATGATGCAGGGGATAGTGAAAAATATTATCATCATTTTATGTTAGGATTACTTTTAACACTGGGAGATAAGTATGTGATAACTTCAAATAGAGAGAGTGGGTATGGGAGATACGATATAGCACTGGAACCAAAGGATAAGAGAAACTATGGACTTATATTTGAGTTTAAAGTGGGAAATGAAAACTCTATTGAGGAAAAAGCCAAGGAAGCATTAGCTCAAATAGATGAAAAGAGATATGATATATCCATGAAAAATAATGGAGTATCAAAGATTATAAAGATAGGAATGGCTTTTAGTGGTAAGGATGTTGCTATTGAAAGTGAGGTTAATTAACCTATTTTATCTTCGGTATTGAAAGAGCTTCGTATATAAAAATAAGTAAATAGTGGATTTATTGTTTCGAAAGACAATAACGTAGGGTTTAATATGATAGGGAGTCTAAGACTCCCTATTTTGGTTTTGTAATCTGTATTTTATTGGTTTTAATATTAATTTCAAACAAGCAATAATAATTATATTTTATTCAAATATTTTTTCAATTGTATCTATTAAACTAGTAATTTCTTTACCAGATAAATTATCAGAATACTTTTTTAAAATATCAAGATAATTAAGAAAATATTGTTTTTGTTCTTTTTCTTTTAAAAGATTTATTTTTATTTGCAAATCTTCATCCAATTTTAATTTTTGATAAATAAGCTCTTCTTTAAGAGTTTTAACTTTATTCATTTCAATCTCTCCCAGTTTTTTTATATTCGTATCAACTTCTTCTAAAACTTCTTTTAATGAAGTTTTTTCTAAATCTACCATTGGTATAAAATTTTTCAAAGCTTCTTCAATTTCCTCTTGGACTTCTTTTTCTTCTTCTTCATAAGTTTTATTAGGAAATAAAATCATTTTTATCGAAAAAACACCTAAAATTAATATAAAAATTAAAATAACACAGCCTAAAATAGGTAATACTTTTTCTTCATCCATTTAATACTCCTTGATTTTTAAACTAAAAAAGAGCAAAAGCTACAACATAAAATTTTCAACAATATCTTTAAAATCTGACTCTGCCCTTTTTCTTGTGAGACATATCAATGAAACTAATTATAAAATACTAAAATACAAATCTACAAATCTACAATAAGCTTTAATAAAATAAGTAAAAAAAATCGTCTATTTTATTAAATTAGAATCCTTAGAATAAAAGTAGTCAGTTTTTATCAAGGATTATTAGTGAATAAAAAAATTGAAAATAAATTACGTTGGGATTTTTCTAGTATAAATTTTAGAAAAATTTTTGTCAATTATTTTAGGGATGTTAAATTTTTCTTCTAAAAATAAAAATACCTACTAAAGTATCTCCACATAAAACCTGACATAGATTTTTAGATAATAAGTTTTGTAAATAAAAACTAATACTTTTCTTGAAGCTATTTATTAGAGAAAAAATACTCATATATGCAGAAGGATTCTCAGAAATAATTTCATCGGACATATATAAAAAATTTATAGTATTGGTTTGGTGAATATTATGAAGGAATAATAGTACTTTTAAATGAGGAGGCGATTTAATTTATGATGGAAATTAAAAATATTGATGAAAGAAATGTACTTAAAACTATTAATTTGGATAATCTTGTTCTTGAAAATCACATTATTAGAAAAATTAATAAAAAACAAAAATCACTCCACTATCGGAATGACAAATTTTAAAAAATTTGATACCCTAAAAACGTGGAACAACTAGTTGTTTAGAGTCCTAGTCTACTTCAGAAAGACCTAAATATTTATCCATTTTTCTATAATTTTAAAACTATTACACTTCTGTAAATATTATAATTTACCTAAATCAGCTCTTAAAAATAATGAAATATTAATTTCTAGAAAGTTATATTTGGTATAACTTTTTTTTATTTTTAAAATTGTTTATTTAGACTAGTCTTTAGAAAAAAATCTTGAATAGAATTTAAAATATTAGTATAATTGACAGAAGTAAAAATTTGTTTAATAGTATACATGGTGTAACTATTATATCAAAAAATTAGCTCTGTCACAAAAGTGGCAGAGCTTTTTTTATTTTTATGAATTTATAGTTACTTTTAAAAAAATTAGCATTGAAGAAGCCTTTTCTAAACTTCCACATTGCTAATTTTTTTAAATTCATACATGCAAATTTGAGAGTGAGCTCCATTTTTACTTTCGCTAACCCTCTGTATTGTGTATATCTCATTCCATGTAGTTCTTTCGCGTCAGCGAAAACTCTTTCAATGGTTTGACTCCTAAGAGAATAAATCTCTTTA
>NZ_CDRRQU010000050.1:0-16238 GCF_977044495.1 Cetobacterium sp.
TAGAATATGTAGCATTAGATTCAGTAAAAATAAGAGTTTAGAAAGTTATAACTTTAGATAAAATTTTATTATAAAAATATTTTTAAATAATATGATTTATTTTATATTTTATAGTAAAATAATAACATCGTAAAAAATAATTAAAAATGGGGGATAGGCAATGGAAAAAATACAAAATCTATTTCTTAAAGATATAAATAGACAAATTAATGGAGTAATAAAGGCAGATACTCAAGATGATTTAACAATAAAGTACGAAGTTGAAGAGTATGTTATTACATCTGATTTGATACAACACTTTAAGGAATTTTTAGAAAAATATAGTAACTCTATAAGAAATGGAGGGACAGAAGATGTTGGAGTATGGATTTCAGGATTCTTTGGATCAGGTAAATCGCATTTATTAAAAATGTTTGGTACTCTTATAGGAAATAAACCAATAGATACAAGATATCCTTATGAATATTTTTTAAATAAAACAGAAGATAAAAAATTAAAAAATGATTTAGAAGCTCTTAAAGATACAAACTGCATATCTATTCTTTTCAATATAGATGCTGTAAGTAATAAAAATACAAAACAAGAAAAAAATAGTATTGCTTCAACTTTATTAAGAGAATTTTACTCAAGGCTTGGATTTACAAAGAAATTTTTGAGAATTGCAAACTTTGAGAGAAATCTTTGGCAAAATGATAGATATGATGAGTTTAAGGCTAAATTTTTAGAAGTTTCTTCTGGACTTACATGGGAAAAATATAGAGAAGAACAAATGAGTTTCAAATTTGAACTCTTTGCTAAAGTAGCAAGTGAAATGGGAGAGCTAACTAAAGATGAAGCAATATACCTTGCTAAAAATCCCAATGAAGAAATTTCTATAGAAGATTTTACAAAGTTTTTAAAAATGTGTCTTGATAAAATAGGAAAAAATCAAAGAGTTGCATTTCTCCTAGATGAAGTAGGACAGTATATAGGAGATAGTGATGAACTTATGCTTAATCTTCAAACTGTTTCTGAAAAACTTGGAACAGAACTTAAAGGAAGAGCATGGATTTTAGTAACAGCTCAAGAACTTATGGATAGTATGGTAAGTGAAAATGCAAAAAAGAAAATGGAGTTTTCTAAAATTCAAGGTAGATTTAAATTAAAACTTAACTTAACAAGTGCTAATGTTGGAGAGGTAATTCAAAAAAGAATACTTGAAAAAACTGCAGGATATGGAAAATACTTAGAAGAATATTATGAGGAAAATGGAGTGAGGATAGATAATGCTCTTAGTTTTTCTCAAGGAACTAAATCGCTTCATAAATATAAAACTAAAGAAAAGTTTAGAGATTATTACCCAGTAATACCGTATCAAGCAGAGTTACTTCAAGATGTTCTTGAAAACATAAGAAAGCAAGGGCATACGGGAAAACATCTTTCAGACGGAGCAAGATCACTTTTAACAGTTGTTCAAAATGCAGTTCAACATATTAAAGATAATGATATAGGATCAATAGTTTCTTTCAATCTATTTTTTGAAGAAATACAAAAAGCTATAAATGTAGATATTTTAAAAACGATTCAGATTGCAGCTAAAAAAAATGTAGAAGATTTTGATATAGAGATTCTTAAGGTTTTATTCATGATAAAAGATATTAATGGATTGAATACTAACATTGAAAATCTTGCAACTCTTATGATGACTCAATTAGATGAAAATAAAAGTGCTTTGGAAAATAGAATAAAACAAGGATTAGAGAGACTTAAGGCAGAATATCTTGTAACAGAAAATAATGGAGTATATAAATTCTTGACTGATGAGGAACAAAGTATAAATAGATATATAAGTGAAGAAATAGTTCATGACTCTGTAATAAAAGATTTTATTATGGAGAAAGTTTTTACTAAAGTTTATATTTCAAATCAGATTAGATCAAAGCGACTTGGAAACTCTTTTAGTTTCAATCAACAGTTTGATGATAAATTTTATGGTAAAAATATAGAAAGTATTACTTTAAGTTTTGTTTCTCAAAACTCTGTTGATTGGGATCATGTGAGACTTGCTCAGAAATCTAGAACAGAAAAAACTTTATTTATAAAGTTAGATGATAACAGCTTAATTGAAGAAGCAGAAATAATACAAAAAATTAATCAATACGCAGATAAAATACCTTTAAGTCAAATGGATAGCGTTAGAAAAAAAATAATAACAGAAAAAAGAGAAGAAGCAAGAGAGAGAGAAGCCAATCTTGTTCAATATATAAAGGATGCTATTTTAAAAGGGTCATTATATCTTTCAGGAGATATTCTAAATTTAAAAACTACAGATGTAACTAAGAAAATAACAGATGGTCTAGAAGCTCTTGTTGATAAGGTATATGAAAAGAATGGATATGTTCAATTACATTATACAAAACAAAGTATAGAAAATCTTTTAAAAGAGGATAAACAGCAATTATTAACAAAAGATAATACATTTGTAGGACATCCTAATGCTCAAGCTTTACATGAATTGAAAAATTATATAGATGCTTATACTAGAGTTAGTTTAAAAGAGGTTTATGAAAGATTTAATGCAATACCATTTGGATTCAATAATGAAGATATAGCAGGGCTTCTTGCAGAGATGATAAAAAATAATGATATAAATTTATTACTTCAAACTGTGAAAATTGCTAAAGAGAATATATCTGAAACAGTTAGAGTTCTTATGCAAGCAAGAGCAAATGATAGATCAGCTACAATAATAGAGAAAAAAACAGGGATTAATCCAGTAATAATAAGAAATGCAAAGAAAGCATATAAAGATGTGGTTGGAGAAATACTTAGTGAAGAAGATGGAGAACAATTGACAAAAGATATTAAGTTAGGACTTCAAAGCCAAATTCTGAAAAAATTAAGTGATGCTTTTTATAAATACAATAAAAATAATAAATATATCTATCCTGGATATGAAACAGTTAAAGAATATAGAGATATTATAAGTAATCTTATAAGTATTAAGCAGGAAGAGAGATTTTTAAAAGATTTTGGAGATAAATTAGATGATATACTAGATTTAAGAGATGAATTTGAAGATATATATGAATTCTTCTTTAGAGAATTTGACAAAACTTTTGATCAAGGAGTTAAAATCTTAGAAAAAGCTGATAACTATCTAATTTTAGAAAGTTCTTTAAGTGATAATAAATCATTAAAAGAGATAAAAGCAATATTGACATCAAAAAATCCATTAAAAAAGATGAAGGATATAAATATATTAGTTGAAAAACTTTCTCAAAATCTTGAAATGATTTTAAATAAACAAAAAGATAATATAAAAATTGAAATAGAAGAAAGAAAAAATGCTATAATCTCTGAGATACAAGGAGATGAAAGTATAAATATCCAAGTGGAAAATCTTTTTAAGAAACTTTCAGAAGAAATAGAAAAATCTGATGAAAAGAGAATTATGTCATATTCTTTTGAGATAAAAAGAGTTGAGGATGAAATTTTTAAACTTTTAAAAGAACAGCTTCTTTGGGAATTAAACTTAAATTATCAAAAAACTATAGAATTAGAATTAAATGAGAAAAATGCTGATGAAAATATTAAAAATGAAATCAACTTCTCTCAAAAAGATACTAAAAATAAGATAAATTCTCTTTCTAGTTTTGAAGATTATAAGTTGATGCTAGGTCTTATTAAAAATTATTATGATTCTAGTATGGATATATTAAAGGGTGTATTACGAAAAAAACCTGAAGTTATTATAGACCCTAAGATGAGCCAGTATAAAGAGTTTGAAACAGTGGAGCAAGTAGAGGAATATATAAAAGTTTTAAGAGAAAAAATGAGAACAGAAATAATTGCAGGTAATAAGATTATATTTTAGTAGTAAGGGGAGAAAATTTTTATGAATAAATCGTCTATAAGAAAATTTGCTGTTGAAAGCAGAAGATGGTTAATAGAAAAAATGATAATAAGATTAGAGCAATTAGGAATAACAGCAAAAGGGTTTTCAGAACCCTTTGCTGTTACAGAAACAGAGATAAAGATAACAGAAACAGCAGAACCGATAGAAAGAGTTAAGTATGAAGAGTTAAAAAACTATGTAAATAAGTTAAAAAGTTCATACGAAAAAGAATGGTATAACGAACTTTTAGAAGAAGCTGCATATACTTGGTTCAATAGATTTGTAGCTATAAAGTTCATGGAAGTAAATGGCTATCTTCCAGATAGAATAAATATTCTTACAAGTTCTACTGGAAAAGTTGAACCTGATATTATGCAAGAATATGAATATCTAAGTTTTGCTGAAAAGCTAGATGTACAGTATATAAAGTTTGGACTTTTAGATCATAAAACAGAAGAGATTTTCCGTTATCTTTTCTTAGAGCAATGTAGCGAATTAGGAAAAATAATGGATTTCATGTTTGAGAAAGAGCATGACTATAGCGAACTACTTTTTCCAGAAGGTGTATTAGGAATAAATGGAATAGTTAAATCTATAAACAATGATATCTCTGAAGAGGATTGGCAAGAAACAGAAATTATTGGATGGCTTTATCAATACTATAATTCAGAAAGTAGAGCTAAAGTTTATGATGGAAGTATGAAAAAATCTAAGATAAAAAAAGAATATATAGCCTCTGCGACGCAACTTTTTACTCCTGAATGGATTGTAAAGTATATAACTCAAAATACTTTAGGGAAAATGATAGAAGAAAATCTTGATCTTAAGCTGAAAAGCGAATGGGAATACTATTTGGAACCTAAAGATGATAATTATGTAAAGAATAAGATAGATAATTTTAGATTGGAAGATTTAAAAGTTTTAGATCCTGCAATGGGATCTGGTCATATACTTATATATGCATTTGATATACTTTTTGAAGCGTACCTTCATTCAGATTATTCAAAAAAAGAAGCAGTAAAAGCAATTTTAAAAAATAATCTATATGGATTGGAAATAGATGATAGAGCTGGACAGTTAGCGCAATTTGCTTTACTTATGAAAGCAAGAAAAGAAGTTCCAGGAATATTAAGAGAAAAGATAGAACTTAATTTAACAAGTTTTGGAGAATCTAATGGAGTGAATGAAGAACTTTTAATAACTTGTAAAGAAAAAGGGTTAGACAAGCTAGTTCTATTATTAGAAACCTTTAAAGATGCTAAAGAAATTGGAAGTATTATTAAGTTTTCTATGACAAACGATGAATTAATAGAGACTGAAGAGCAATTAAAAAAACTTTTAGAAAATAATCTTTTTATAGCAAAAGACGAGATTGAATTATTTAAAAGACTTATAAAACAAACAAAAATTCTTTCTGACAAATATGATATTTTAATTGAAAATCCCCCATATATGGGTAGAGGAAGAATGGAAGGAAAACTTAAAAACTACGTAGAAAAAAATTATAAAGAGGTTAAAAGTGATCTTTTTGCAGTATTTTTTATAAAATCTTGTGAATTAGGAAAAAAACATGCTTATTTAGGATTTATGAGTCCTTTTGTATGGATGTTTATAAAATCGTATGAAGATTTAAGAAATTATTTTATAGAAGATAAAACTATAACGAGTTTAATACAACTTGAGTATTCAGGATTTGAAGATGCAACTGTACCAATTTGTGCATTTACACTAAAAAATTCTCATTCAGAAAATAAAGGAGAATATATAAGACTTTCAGATTTCAAGGGTCCTAAAAATCAACCAATAAGGATGAAAGAAGCAATTAAAAATCCTGATGTCAAATATAGATATACTTCAAACCAAAAAGACTTTGAAAAAATCCCAGGTAGCCCTATTGCTTATTGGATAAGTGAAAAAGAGAAAAATTTATACCTAAAAGGGAAGACTTTAGATAAGTCGGCTAATTGTAAAAAAGGATTAGATACTGGAAAAAATGATTTATTTTTAAGATTATGGTATGAAGTTGAAATTATCAAATCAAGTTTTAATAAATTAAATAAAACTTTGAAATGGTTCCCGTACAATAAAGGTGGAGAATATAGAAAATGGTATGGAAATAGAGAGTATTTAATTAATTGGGAAAATAATGGATTAGAAATAAGGAATAGACTTAATTTAAAAACTGCAAAACCAACATTAAGAAACATAACTTTTATGTGTAAAGAATCATTTGCTTGGACAACGGTATCAAGTAGTAACTTTTCTGCAAGATATTCGCCAGAGGGAGCATTGTTTGATAATGGAGGTTGCAGCTTATTTTCGGAAAATTTATTATATGATGGAAGCTTAATTAATAGTAAAATAGCCAAAAAATATTTTGAATTTTTAGCTCCAACTTTAAATTTTCAACCAGGTAGTATAGGGAAACTTCTTTATTTAAGAAATGTAAGAAAACTTGATGTAGAAAAGATAGCTCAAAAAAATATAGATTTATCCAAACAAGAATGGGATTCTCGTGAAACTTCATGGGATTTTGAGAAATCACCTCTTCTTATGGAGTCATCTCTTAATGATGCATACAAATCTTACTGTGAGTTTTGGACTAAGGAGTTCTTCCAGATGCATAGCAATGAGGAGGAACTAAATAGATTATTCATAGAAATTTATGGGCTTCAAGATGAGATGGATGAAAAAGTAGAGTTAAAGGATATAACTCTTCTAAAAAATGAAATAATGAGGGTTAAGTCTAAAGGTAAAAAGAAAAAATCTGAAGATGATGAAGAGGAAGATAGTTCTATTGTCATGGAAGATGGAAAACCTGTATTTAATAGAAATGAGATAGCAAAGCAGCTTCTTTCATATATAATAGGTTGTGCATTAGGAAGATACTCTATTGATAAACCAGGACTAATAATGGCAAACTCAGATGATAAATTAGATTTGAGTAATGGATTTAAAGTTCTGGGATTAGATGGAGAAATAAGACATAATATACAAAATCCTAGAATAGTTCCTTCTATTGATGGTATAATTCCTCTGACAGATAAAAATTATTTTGGAAATACTGATATAATAGAAATAGTAGAAAACTTTTTAAAGGCAGTTTGGGGAGAAGCAGTTCTTGAGGAAAACCTTGACTGGATAGCTAAGAGCCTTAAGGATTCAGAGGAATCTTCAAGAGATATAATAAGAAGTTACTTCATAAACGACTTTGTGGAAGATCATATCAAGAGATATAATAAGAGACCTATTTATTGGTTAGTAACTAGCAACGGAAAAGGTAAAGATGCAGGGTTTAATGCTCTAGTATATCTACATAGATACAATCAAAATACGATACCTCTTCTTAGAAATAGATATGCTAATGAACTTCAGGCAAAAATATCTTCAAATCTTGAAATAAATAGAAAAAAAGAGTTAGAAACTAATCTGACTACTCTTGAAAAAAGAAAGATTAAAAAAGATATTGAATTAGCTCAAAAGCAGTTAAATGAACTTATTGCTCTTGATAAAAAGCTAAATAGTCTTATAAATCAGAATATATCTCTTAATCTAGATGATGGAGTTAAAGAAAACTATTCTAAGATACAAAAGACGGAAGAAATACTGTATAAAATAAAAATGTAATGATAAACCACCATCATTGGTGGTTTTTATTACTTAATAAAAGTAGGTGTATAACGTGGAAAAAATTATTAAACTTCTTATAGAAAAGATAGAAAAAATTAAAAAAAACCAAAATAGAGCTATTATATTCTGGGAGGATTTAAAAGGAGAAAATATAGAATTTCTAGAGGAAATAAATATAACTGGTCTTAACGTAGTAGTTCATAATCATAAAAATCAATTTAAGCTAAAAAAATTAATAGAATTAGATAAACCAAAAGAAGATTTTCTTATTTATAGAATAGAAGAAATGAAAGATAACGAAAATTGGCTTTTAGATATAGAAAAATATAGTGATAGTTTCTCTCCAGATACTATTGCCTTATTAATTGATGAGCTTGATGTAAAAGATGAACTCAAAGATTCTTTTAGAAATTATGAGAAATTTTTCTTAAACCAAAAAAGAAAGGCTAGTTTTGAAAAGTTTTATTATAGGGATATATCTGAAAAAGAGATGTTTTTATCAATACTTGCAGTATTATTTAAACTTAATAGTCGTTCATTTAACGATATAATGAAAGCTATAATAATTCTTGTTGTGACAGAAGAGGATAAATTTTATGTAGAACTTCAAAAGTATAATTTAAAAGAAAGATTTATAAGTCTTATTAGAAGTGAGTTTGGGATAGATTTAGAAAAATGTAACAGTGAAGTATTTATAAGAAAATTAATATTAGCACAATTTGCATATAAACTAAATAATAAATATTTTCTTGATTTAGAAGAATTAAATAAAAATAATTGCTATATAACTATGGACTATCTACTTAAGGATAAAGAGGTTAAATCAGCAATATCTAAATATCTTGAGGACATAGAGGATTCTCATGAAATAAAGAATATATTAGAAAATTTGACTATGGAAGAATTACTACATATAGGAACATTTGAGATTACAGATAAAATAATAATTAGAAAAATTTTAGAAATGACAGAAGAAATAAATCCAAATTACGATCTTCTTATTAATTATATTAAAATAAGAAAAAGTGAGATAACTAACTATGAGAAGTATATTTCTTATTACAGAGTATTAGAAACAGCCTTAGAGTTCTTAGGAATAACGAAAAACTTAAAAATGCAGTTTATTCATGCTAAAAGAGTTATAGAAGCTTATGTGGATAAGTTCTATAAAATAGATACACTTTATAGAAAATTCTATGTAAGTTTTGAAAAAATATCTGACAATGAACAGTATATGACTTTAAGAGATAAAATAGAAATCCAGTATAATAATAATTATAATAGAATTCTTTCAGAAGAATGGGAATCTCATTTAGATGAGGAATTTAGTATGAATCATAAAATTTTAGGAGTTCTTAATCAATGGGATTTCTATAATTCTGAGATAGCAGAATATCCAAGAAAAAAGAATAAAATTTTTGTTATTATATCAGATGCTTTAAGATATGAGGCTGGAATAGAACTAGCGGAGTTACTTGCACAAGAATCACCTGAAAAATCTAGAATTGAAAAAGATTATATGCTTGCTTCTGTTCCAAGTATAACTTCAGTATGCATGAGTGCACTTCTTCCTAATGAAGGTATTAGATACGACAAAGGAAATATAACTATAAAAGGCATAAGTACAAAAGGTTCTCTTAATCGTGAAAAAATTCTAAAAGAAAAAATATCCGATTCTATTATAATATCTTCTAGTGATATTATGAGACTTTCTAGAGAAGAAATGATAGAAATAACTAAAGGAAAATATGTAGTATATATTTATCACGATACTATAGATGCTATAGGAGATAATAAAAAAACTGAGGACAAGGTTTTTGATGCAGTTGAAACAGCGGTAGAAGAACTTAAAAATCTTGTTTTAAGCTTAAATAGTAAGGCTAAAGCAAATAATATATACATAACAGCAGATCATGGATTCCTTTATCAGAGAACAGAACTTAAGGAATATGATAAATTAAATAAGTTTCAAATGGACATTTTAGAACAAGGAAAAAGATATATAATATCAGAAGAAGACGTTCAAGAAGAGGGCTTGAAAAAAATAGAAATGAAACCTCTGTTTAAACAAGAAAATTTAAAGGCTTATATTCCTTTAAGAAATTTGAGAATTAAACAACAAGGAGGAGGTAGCAAATTTGTTCATGGAGGGATAAGTATTCAAGAACTTTTAGTACCTCTTATTAGATTTAAATCATTAAAAAATGAGATAGAAAAAAAGTCTAAGGTGGAATTAGAACTTTTAAATTCTAGTAAAATAATTTCAAACAACTTCATAAATCTTTCATTTCTTCAAACAGAGAAAGTTGATACCTTAAACAAAGTTTTTAGAAGAAAAGTAATAATAGGTCTTTACGATGGAGACGAACCAATCTCAGACGAAAAGATAGTGGTGTTAGATAGTACAGGAACTACAATAAGAGAGCGACAGTTTGATGTTGTATTAAATATAAAAAATAAAAAATATGAACTATATAGAAAATATACGTTAAAGATAACAGATTTAGAAGATGATGAAGTAATAAATAGTATAGATTTTGATATAAGATTCAATAATTTTTAAATATAAAAGGTGGAAAAATGATATATAGAGCTATAAACTCAGAAAATTTTTGGCAGATGGAGATGATACAGACAGCTATAAATATTTCAGATAAACAAATAGACAATCTAAGAGACTATATAAAAAGTGAAAAGATTATAGATTATACAAGCGAATCTAATTTAAATAAGAAAGCAGGAGGAATAGCCAAAAGAATGAATAGTCTGGATATTTTTCTAATAAAAGAGATGGCAAGTGGAGACGTTGTTACTTCAAAATTTCTTATATTGTATTCCATAATAAATACCGAAAAAATCATGTATGATTTTTTAAATGAATTAATATTTTCTAATCATTTTAAGTTAAAGATGTATATTACAAAAAATGAGATTGATAATTTTATTTCTAATAAAATTTTACAAGTTCCTGAAATTTCAAAGTGGACAGAGGCAACAGTAAAAAGAATGAAAAGTAAAATAGTAGAATTTTTTATCCAAGGAGGCTACTTAATCAAAGAAAAAAATGATTATACAATAGCAACACCTAATATAAATCCAAAAGTAAAGAAATATATTCTTGAAAATAACGGAAATTTAGGAAGAATACTATTTTTTTAAAGGGGTAATTTATGGAATTAATAGATATAAGACTTAAATTGATAGAGGATAGAATAACAAATAAAGAATTTCTTAAAGCTAAGAGAATAGCTGGGGAAGTTCCATTCTATATATTTGACTACTCTCCAAACTATGAATTAAAAGTAAGAGATAATGTAGAAGATCTTTTAAAAAAATTAAAAGAGTATTACAAAATAAAAGTTGAAAGATTTAATCTTTATGAGCTATATATAGAGATTATGAATAATAGAGATATAGTAGAAAGCGCTATTGAAAGAGAAGAGGAAATAGGAAGTGAAAAGCTTGGAGATATATTAATTCCTATGATAGAAGGAGCTGATTTAGCTAAAATTATAGGTGAAAGAGGACGAGATGCAGAACTCATAATATTAGATGGAGTAGGTTCTGTATATCCGCTTATAAGAAGTCATAGTACATTAAATACTTTGCAACCTATTTTTAATGATAATGACAAACCTATTTTAATGTTATTTCCTGGAACTTACGATACAAAAGGATTGAGTCTTTTTAATATATTTCCTTCAGACCACTACTATAGAGCCTTTAAACTTGTAGAAGATGAAGTATCTGAAATAGAGAAAAGAGAAATTGAATTAGAAACAGAAATTATTATAGAAAATAAAAAAGAAGATAAAGCAGTTGTGGAACTTAATCTTTCTGATAGAGAAATGTTTATAATAAAAGAATTGAAGGATAAAAAAAGCCTTTATGAAGGAGAACTCTCAACTCTTCTGATAAAAACTTTTGGAAGAAGCTCAATGCTTTCAGGAGTTATTCAAAGAATAAATAGAAAAATATTAGATTCTTTAGGATATAGTGAATTTATAATTCATGAAATAATAGGAGAAAATAATAGATTCACATACAATGAAAAATACATAAGTTTTGAGGTGAAAGGTGAATAAACAAGAAAGTGTAATAAAAGCATTGAGAAATGGAACTGTACCTCTTGAAGGAACAGAATTAATAGCAGTAGGAATAGAAGATGAATTAAAAGAAATAAAATCTCAGTTGACAAATGTAAGTCAGGGGAAAAGTGATTTCAAAATGATAATAGGGGATTATGGAAGTGGGAAAACTTTCTTTGGAGCATCTGTAAGGCAAGTTGCATTTCAAATGAATTTTATAGTATCTAATATAATAATTTCTCAAGAAGCTCCACTGAATAAATTTGAAGAAGTATATAAGAAAATAATAGAGGGGATGAGAAAATCTGATAATTTAAAAGTTCCAGCTCTGCCTTTACTTTTAGAAGAGTGGCTTCTAGGAATTGAGGAAACGATTTGTAGTATAAACGAGATAGATCCAATAGATGACGAAGAAATTTTTATAGAAAAACTTAAAGAAAGATTAGAATTGGATTTGTCAGAAGTGGGAGAGTTATCTTCAAACTTTGCTAATGCCATAAGATGTTATTATGAAGCTAAATCATCAGGAAATAATATTCTTGCTCAAGGAGTATTAGGATGGTTAAAAGGAGAAAAAGTTTCGCTTACTATAAAAAAAGAGATGAATGTAGCTATAAATTTAGATAGAGAAAATTCATTTAGTTTTATAAAAGCTGTTAACATAATGATAAAGAAAAGCGGTTATAAAGGGCTTGTAATAATAATGGATGAAGTAGAAACTGTTCAAAAGTATCTTAAAGGAAGTTCTAGAGAAGCTGCTTATGAAAATTTGAGATATTTTATAGATGAAACTGATAGAATAAGTTATCCAAACTGTTATTTTCTTTTTACAGGTACTCCAGAACTTATAGAATCAGATAGAGGAATAAAATCTTTAGAACCTCTTTACCAAAGATTAAAAGTTGAAAAAGATAGTAAATTTGTTAATTTGAGACAGCCGATAATTTATCTTAATAACTTTGATAATAATAGACTTTATGATGTTTCATTTAAAGTTATGAATCTTCATGAGCAAATTTATAATTGGAATATAAGAGAAAAAATAACAGAAGAATTTATTTCAAAGCTTATCTTAGATAAGACAACGGCTTTTGGAGGAGAGATAGAGATAACTCCTCGAAGTTATCTTAGAATTTTTGTAGATATTCTTGATAAAAGTCAAATATATAAAGACTATTATCCAGAAGATAACTTTGAATTTAATGAATCTATCTATAACGAAGTTTTAAATACTGAAAAGGAAGGCGGGGTAATAATTGAGTTTTAATCTTTTAGATCCTAAACTGAGAGAAAAAATTATTACAAAGCTCGAATGGAAATCTCTTACACCAGTGCAAGAAGCATCTATTCCTGAAATTATAAAAAGAAAAGATTTGATAATACTTGCTCCTACAGCAGGAGGGAAAACAGAAGCTTGCTTTTTTCCTATTTTATCATTAATGGCAAAAGAAAGAAAAGTTGGGCTAAGGTGTATATATCTTAGTCCTATTAAAGCACTTCTTAACAATCAGGAGGTTAGAATCAAAGAACTTGGAAAGTTTTTAGATTTTGAAGTATTTAAATGGCATGGTGATGTGTCCAGAGGTAAAAAAGAAAAATTTACAATCTCACCAAAAGAGATATTAATGACTACTCCAGAATCATTAGAGGTTATGCTCTGCAATTCTAAAATAGATAAAGAGGAAATATTTAAAAACTTGGAATTTATAATTGTTGATGAAATTCATTCTTTTGTAGAAAACAGTAGAGGTATACAATTAATATCACTATTAGAAAGATTAAGCAAATATACAGATAATCCACTTCAAAGAATAGGTCTTTCTGCAACCGTAGGAAATCCAATAGATATATTAACTTGGTTACAAGGTAGCAGTCAAAGAATAGGAGTAGTAATAAAACCTTCTAAAGTTAAAAAAGCGAGAAAAGTGGAGATAAAATATACCGAAGAATACGAGGAGAGATTAAAAGAAATTTACAAGAGAATTTATGGAAAAAAAGCCTTGGTATTTTCTAATAGTAGAAAGAATTGTGAAAGAATAAATATAGATTTAAAGAAGTTTGGAGTCGATTCTTATGTTCATCACTCATCTATAGATAAAAATAGAAGAGAAGCAGTAGAAGAACTTTTTAAATATGGAAGAAATAAAACTATAGTTGCAACAAGTACCTTAGAATTAGGAATTGATATAGGGGGACTAGATATAGTTATTCAGGATTCATCTCCAAGAACAGTTTCCTCTTTTCTCCAGAGAATGGGAAGAACAGGAAGAAGAGAAGGTACAATTTCATGGTTTGTTTTTCTTCCTAAATCTCAAGAAGATTTATTACTTTCGGTGGCAATACTATCTTTAAGTATTGATTCTTGGGTAGAGTCCCTTAAGGTAAATAAAAAAAATTATAGTATATATGCTCATCAAATGATAATGATAGTATTTTCTCATTTTGGAATTTTAGCCGATGAAATATATTCTACTTTAAAAAAAGTATACGCTTTTTCAGAAATAACTTATGAAGAATTCATTGAAATAACTTCTTATATGTTAGAGAAAAAAATTCTTTTAGCAGATAGAAATAAACTTTTTATAGGAGATGAATTAGAAAAAGATTATGGTGGATCAAACTTCATTGATTTATATTCTACTTTTTTTACAGAGGTAGAATATAGTATAAAAGATAGTGGAGGACTTGTAGGAACGCTTGACTTTGCTTTTGCTAGACCTCTTATTGTGGGAAGTTATTTTATTTTAGCTGGAGAGTTTTGGGAAGTAGTAAGAAAAGATGATAAAAAAAGAGTTATAAATGTTGAAAAAGCAAAAATTGCGGAAGAACCTCGTTGGAATTCTAAAATAGGATTTATTTCTTATGAAATTTCAAGAAGAATTTTAAAAATACTAACAGAAAGAGATAAGTATTCTTATTTACATTTAAAAGAGCAAAATATTATAGATGAGATGAGAAATGAATATATTTATGAAGGATATTCTCTTAAAAAAATTAAAATTCAAAAAATTGGAAGTAAAATAAAAATATATACTTTTGCAGGAAATAAAGTTAATAACAGTCTATTTGCACTGATATCTCTTTTAGATGATAGAATAATTAAAGATACGATAGAATGGGATAATTTAACAATAAAAATTCCGTTGGAGTTTGATTTTAAAGAACTAATATATTATCTTGGGAATCTTAAAGAAAATTTTGATGAGTTATTAAATCAATCTAAAAATGAGATACTTTCTAAAGTTGAAGATACAGATATATCTAAATTTCAAAAGTATCTACCTGAAAATTATATAAAGCAAGAAATTTTCAATGAATTATATGACTTCACAAATCTAAAGAAAATTATAGAATTGGAAATAGTTAGCTCTTGAGTCCTCTCGTCCATCATAATTCACTTAAGAGAATTAATACTGACTCAAATTTTCATCTTAGGGGTAGCTTTTTTTGGGGAAAAATGTGGCAAAACTGTATTTTTACCAGTAACAGGAGACAATTAATAGAACAAAAGTATTTCATGAATACAACTAGCTATAGCTGGTGCGTTTTTTTATGTGTTGCAGATAATACATAGAAATTTGTATAAAGTTATAATAAAATTGATTTTATATAATAAATGGTGTATTATTATATAAATAATTGAAATAATTAAAAATTAACTGGAGGGAAAAATATGCCTACGATAAGTATGTTTTACGGAATAATAATTAGAATGTACTGTGCACCTAAAGAGCATGCTCCTGCACACTTTCATGCGTATTATCAAGATTTTAAAGCTATAATAGACATTGAATGTTGTGAATTAATAGAAGGAAATCTACCTAAAAAACAATTGAAATTAGTTTTAGCTTGGGCTGAGCTTCGCCAAGAAGAATTAAGAGCTGATTGGAAACTTGCTATGGAAAGTGAGCTTCCATTTAAAATTGATCCATTAAAGTAGAGGTGAGAAGAATGTATTTAGCAGTAAAAAAAGTTATCCCTACAGATGATTATAAATTAATAATAACATTTGAAAATAATGAAACTAAAATTTTTGATATGCATCCATATTTGAATAAAGGAATATTTAAAGAATTAAATGATATCAATCTATTCAAAACTGTAAAAGTAGCTTTTGATAGTATTGAATGGCTGAATGAAGCAGATATAGATCCAGAAACGCTTTATGAAGAGAGTAAAACTATAAAAAACGTAAAATAAGTACAATTAATAGAACAAAAATATTTTATATATAACGCTTTAAATATAACTAGCTATACACCAGTTTAATACTGGTGTATCAGGCTGTAGACGAGCAACTGTCTACAGCTTTTTTTTTCGAATTTTTTGATATAATATTTTTAAATAAGGAGGCGATTTAATTTATGATGGGAATTAAAAACACTGATGAAAGAAATGCGCTTAAAACTATTAATTTGGATAATCTTCTTCCTGAAAATCACATTATTAGAAAAATTGACAAAGCTAAGGAACTGATATTTTTGACGAAATTTTTAAACAAATTCTTGTTGAAGTTGCTAAATGTAATTTCCTTGATGAAGAAAACATATTTGTTGATGGAAAAAGAAGACTAAAATAGTTGCTAGACACGTATGGGAAGAGTACTTGGAGAAAGTAGAAGATATAAGGCACACGATAGGAAT
>NZ_CDRRQU010000051.1:0-15324 GCF_977044495.1 Cetobacterium sp.
CGCAAGCTATTCCTCCAGTAATTAGAAAAGCTACTATCAGACTTAAAGTTATTTTTTGTTTTTTCTTTAAGAACCGTTTTAGTAGCTTTTCATTTTGCTTAATTTCGTACATAATTTTTCTCCAATTTGTTATTTTGTCAAAAAATTATATACTAGATTTTTCGGGTTTTTGTCTTATTTAGGACTATAAAATTATTGATCAT
This sequence comes from Cetobacterium sp., assembly GCF_977044495.1. Lineage (NCBI taxonomy): Bacteria > Fusobacteriati > Fusobacteriota > Fusobacteriia > Fusobacteriales > Fusobacteriaceae > Cetobacterium > Cetobacterium sp. Next base: position 204 of record NZ_CDRRQU010000051.1, read on the forward strand.
AAAACATTTTGTAAATTGATTTTTAATTAATTGTGTTTCACTTCTTCTAGTTCAATTTTATAGTTATTATAGCTTATTCTTTTTATTTCTTTTACTATAAATTCGCTACCACGTTCATATAGGACCTCTTGTTCTTGTGGGTTGATTTTAGAAATATCACGACCATTTTCAGAATTTTTTATGGTGATAAATATATTTCCATACATAACGTGTTCTTTTTTTGAAGTTGTGGAGATATATTCAGAATATTTAACTTTTTCACCGGTTTTATGCTCTAATAAAAATTTTTTTAAATCAGACCCCGTTATATATAGAATACGACTTAAATCACCTCTATACTTTGGAAATTTTTTTAATGCATTATCTAAGTTTTTTATTTCATCAATTGCATCATTAGATAGATTATCGTTTCTTATTAATGTATTTATTGTACTTTTATCTATGTATTTTTTTAATGCGTCTAACTCTGCAGAAGAAAGTTCTTGATCATTATTTTTAGAAATATCTATTGTTTCATTTTTACTTAGTAAAACTTCTTCACTTCTTGGAGGTAATTCTGGAGGTAGTTCTTCTATTTTTTCTTTTTGTAGTTTTTTTGATTCTTCGAGTTCTTTTTTTTGTCTTTCTTCTCTATCTTTCTTTTGCTTCTCCTTGTCTATTGTAGCGTATATAGGTTCATCCTCTGTTACAGATTCTGCTCTACTACTATCATCAATATTTTCAATACTTTCATAGATAGGATTGTCCTTTATTACATAATCATCAGTGCTTTCATAGATAGAGTTTTCTTTCATTATATATTCATCTATACTTTCATATATTGGTTCATTAGTATCCAAGTTTTGTTGTAGGGAGTCATCTAAATATGTTTTAAGATTTTTTTCCATCCTAAGTTCTAGTTCTTTATTTTTATTTAGTTGTTCTGTTTTTTCTTTTAGCTTTATTTGAAGTTCATCTAATCTTTTTTTATCCTTCTTTTTTAATTTTTTGTCTTTCAATTGTTTTTCAAGTATTTTGCTTTGCTCATCTAACAATTGTCCTAATTCTTTTTCTAATTTAATTGTTTCTTTTTGTGATGATTTCACTAATTGCTCGAGTATCTCTTTGTCAGAATCCTTTTTCTGATTTTGTTCATTTAAATCAATTTTTTTCAGTATTTCAGGTCTTGGTGGTACTGGAGGAGGAGTTTTATCGCCAAAATTATTAGGTGCGTAATTATCGTTGAAGTTAGTAGGTCCCTCTTCATATTTTATAATAGGCATCTCTTCCCAAGCACTACTAGAATCATCATTATCTAGCAAAGGTTCTTTATCTAAAGTCGCGTTATTATTAGCGATAATGTTATTTAAAACAGCAACAGCTTCTTGAATCTGTTTTTCTAAATCATTAAGTTTTTGTTGTTCATTTTTATTTAATTCACCTTTAGCTACTAGTGTATTTTGTTCTTCTAAAAGAGCTTCGACTTTGATTTCAGCATCTTTTTCACCGGAAAGTTTTTTAAGTTCATCATTTAGTTGTTTTTTGATAGTTTCCAACTCAATCTTTTCATTTTGAGTAAGCGAGTCTTTACTTTCTAAAAGATTTTTGATATCGATCATATTGACGATATCATCAGCTTCAAGTTTACTTTGAATCTTATCTAAGGCGTCTTGTCGCTCTTTCATGTCATTTTCAAAATCTTTTTTAAGAGTTTCAAGTTTATTTTGTAGTTCCTGTAGTCGAGAATTGTCTTTAGCGCTTTGGTTATTCATACTGAAATCGTTAGGCGCATAATTATCGTTGAAGTTAGTAGGTCCCTCTTCATATTTTATAATAGGCATCTCTTCCCAACCGCTATCCAATATTTTTTTAGTAGGAGCATTATTGTCTATATCAATGCTATTTTTGAAATCATTATTGGTTTTTGTATTTTCTTTTTGAGGTAAGACTATCTGACCTTCATTATTTCCAGTATTTTTTCCGGTTAATTTGTTTTTTACATCCTTTATTGAATCAACTGACACAGACATGGATAAGCTTCCACCTTTACTAGACTCATTTTTTTCCACTATTTGTGTTTTCGATAGATCTGTGTAGAGGTTGTTTTTTTCACTTTGTTCGCCATTTACACCTACATCCCCACCGATAGAGATATTTTCAATATTTAATCCTATTGCACTCTTCGTTTTGACTGTCTTGTTTTGAGTATCTCCTATTGTACCATCAACTCCAAAGTCTCCTGTAAATCCACCCGAGAAAGTTAACTGTGCTCCACCCTTTTTTTCTGTTGTTACTAAGTCGTTTAAATTTAGGTTTCCTCCTACTTTTAAGCTTCCATCATTTTTTTCTGAGCCTAAGATTGCTCCGTTTAAATTTACATCTTTGTCTATATCAGCTAGTAATTTTTCTCCTGCTTTTATTCCCGATTGTACAACAGACTCTCCATTTTCCCACAGGTTTCCACCTCCAGCATTAAATCCTAGTTCAGCTTTTCCTATTGTATTTGTGGATCCGCCTATTGATACATTTCCACCAGCGTTTGCACTTATGTCATTGGATTCATTTTTAGATTTTGCACTTGATATATTTAGATTTCCTTTGATATTTAAGTCTATATTTTTCTTTGCTTCAACATTTCCACCAAGAATATCGACGTTTTCACCTGATTTTATAGATATATTATTTTTAGATATAATTTCTGAATTAGTATATACTTCAGAGTTTTTAGTAGTGACATTAACACTTGCACTTCCTCCTACTCCTATATCAGCATTTCCTCCCCACAATGCACTGTAACCTGCAGTTTCTTCTAGTTGTGCTTCTAAATCCACTTTGAATCCTTTGCTAGTTGAGGATTGTTTTGCGGCATTTATATTCAAATTTTTCTTTGCATTCAGCAAAATATTTTCTTCAGCCGATAGTTTTATGCCATTTAAGGTTATATCTTCTTTTTTTGCTTTAATTGTTATATTTTTAGCCTCTATTGTGGTTATATTTTCTTTAGTTGATAAATTTTCTGTACTTCCTATTCCTAAATTGATAGATTGCTTTGAGAATACTCCTGCCAAATCGTTAAATATTAGATTTGTTGCTGCTCCGATTCCTTGAGCTACAAGAACTCCGGTATTTGCTTCACCACTTTTGATGTTTTCATCCATTTCTTTTGCAGTGTTGATTGTGTCAGTGATGGAACTACTAACGCCTTGAGATTGTTTTAAACTAATTTCAAAATTAGTATTTTTATTTTTTAATAGATCTTCATATTTTGTTGATTTTATTTCATTTCCTTCGATTGTAACATCACCTTTAGAAGTATAATCACCACCTCCAATGTCAATAACTTCACCAGCAGTGATATTTAAGTTTCCGCCAGTGTTAAAGTTACTTTCACTCCAGTTTGTTTTATCAATTTCGTTTTTATCATACTGTATTTTGACACCAATTTCAGAATTGATGAGCTGATCCATATGTGGTTTTCCAGACGTTGTTGGAGTTTTTTCATTAGAACCATCTAGTTTTTTATTTAATTCACCATAGAAATCACTTGTTACCTCACCTTGTGCTGTCATATCAATTGTGTTAGCACTTCCAGCAACTCCAACTCCTCCGACTCCAACACTTCCATCAACATAAATTCCTACACCGAAGGATTCATTCATTTCATGGTATTCATTTTTACCAGCTTCTATGGAAATATTTTTATTTGCATTGATATTGATATTTTTGCCAGTATTGAATCCACCATTTACAATCTTGATATTTTCTTTCGCAATTATAGAGATGTCGTTATTGGCAACTATATTACTGCCTTTAGATTCAAGTGATTCTTTTTTAGAGGTATTTTTTGAACCTCCAAGAATTTGATATCTACTTTCGTAATTATTTTCTTTTATACTGTCTTTACCATCAAGAATATCTATATCACCTTCTGCGGATATGTTTGTTTTAGCTCCTGAAGATAAACTACTTCCTTGAATTTGTAGATTCTTATTAGATTTTATAGTTAAATCACCGTCTGTATCAATTTGACTTCCTTTTGAAAGAGAAGTATTTTTTGTATGGTTAACCTCTTTTTTTGTATATAAACCTTGTTCAAATGAAGATTTTTTAGAGTCTTTTTTTACTAACGAAATTGTTTGAGTATCTAAAATATTAATATCTTGTTTTGCTTCTAAATTAATTGAACCTTGTTTTTTATTTTTTTCATCCATATTTGTAGATAGAGAACTACCTTTGATATTTATAGCTTCTTCAGCATTGATATTAATATTTGACCCTTTGATGCTACTTCCATTAGATTTTGCTTCAATAGCAATTTCATTTTCATAATTTGCATAATCAATATAATTGTATTGAGCACTTGATTTAACAGTATATATATCTTCTAAGTTTACATTTCCACCAGCATTTAAGTTAATGCTTCCAGAGTCACCTTCAATTATATCTTTTGCATCTTTTTTCAATAACTCTTTATAGTAATCTAAGTTTTTTTCTAATTTTTCTTTTTTCTTCTTTTCAGGAGGAACAGAAGTTTCTTTAATATCTTCTTTTTCTTTCTCCTCCTCTTCAATTTCAATACCATTTGAAGTTAATTGAGCTCCTTTAAGATTTATATCTTTTTCTGCATCTATCTGGATTCCATTTTTAGAAGTAATACTTCCTTTATCAGATATTATCTGATTGCCATTTTTATCTAAGCCTACAGTTGCTGAAATATTTACATTATTACCTGCTAAAAGGATGTTGTCACCAGTTAAGTTTCCTCCCTTCATATTAATGTCTTGATTTGCGTCTAATGCTATATTACCGTTGAGAGATACAATTCCAGCATTCATAGTTCCTGAGCTATTATTGTTGATATTTTTTTCGGATTTTACAATAATATTTCCATTTCCTACAATATTTCCATTGTTATTTGTAAAATTATCAGTATCAATTGTGATATCTCCACCAGCTTTTATTATAGAAGTTCCACCAGACCCTTGATTTTTTGAAATATTGATTCTAGATTCTTTAGATAGATATATCTGTGGTGTTAAAACTTTAGTACCATTGATTTCAACTTCAACATACCATATTATATCTTTGTCCAAACTATTAATTTGATTTGGTGTTAAAGGTTTTCCTATTTCTAATCCTAAAGATTCACCTAGTGATATTGCATTATCTAGTAAAGTCTTCATCTGTATATTTGTTAGAGTTCCAGTGTAACCAAGAACTTCTTTTATCATCTTTTGTAATAATATTAATTCATAGTATGAATCTCCGATTACTGTGGTAGGTTTAGATATATCGTATCCAATTTGCTCTAAAAAATATTTTGACCCAAACATATTGTCTTGATTAATAAATTCAATATTTGTTTCAAAAAGAGGTTGGAATCCATCTGGCTTTAAAGTTGCTGGTCTAAATATTCCGTTTTCTCCCTCTGGTATTTCAATAAATATTATAGGGTTTATTGTCCCTGCAACAGCAATAGATCCTGCTGTATTTCCTGTTTCAGCTTTTATAATCACGCCATCAAGAGTAATTTCACCAGCTATGACATCTGTTACAGTAACTAATTTTATTGGTCCTAATTGTGTAATTGAATTGATATCTTTTATATTGGTATCTAGTTCTGAAGTTGATCCGTCTATAGAGAAATCACCTATCTTGATGTTAATATCCTTATTGCCACCGGACTCACCCCCATTATTTGTAAATATACCATTTGAATGAGTAAAATTATTTCCTGCGAATATTTGTGCGTTAGCGTTTGCTGGATAATATTTAAAAGATGCGTCGTAATTCCATTTATCTTGAGAAATAGGAGAGCTATGACCTTTCCAATCACTTCCAAGCAATGCGGATAGAACTTTTTCTAATTGTTCATTATTTTGCTTTGTCAGTGCCTCATAATAGCCGTTATTACCTCCAAAATATCCACCTTTTAAAGCTTCCTCTAAAGTTCCATTAAAACTAGTTCCACTATTTAAAGGTAAGTCTAATCCCAGTGTTTTAGTTTCCCATTTTAATTCGACATTCGTATTTTTTAAAAACCATTCAATATCAAGTGAGCTATATAAAGTTTTATTTTCAAGATTACCATTGATATCAATATTTTTAGAAGCCGATATAGTTCCTGATTCATTTATAGTTGTTTTTGCATCAATTAAAATATCAGTGCCAGCCGATATAGTTGCTTTATCTTTAATGTACAGATTATTTGTAATAACTGGGAGTGTAACTATTACTCGATCCCAGTGATTAATTGCTATATCCTTCCAAATATGTAAAAGTTCTATCTTTTCATGATTAATAGTAAGTTCACCTGTCAGATTACTTTTGTTTTCGATAGAATTAGCTTTTAAAGTCATATTTTTACCTGACTTAATATTTCCACCCTCATTTACTATACTTTTAGCAGTTAAAGATATATCTCCTACTGCTTCAATAGTAGCCAATAATTTGTTGTATATTTTTCCTAGAGTTTCAATGAGTATATCTGTACCTGCCCAAATAGTACTTCCAACTTCATTAACTAGGGTATTACTTTTTATATTGATATTTGAATTACTGATGATTATTCCATTGTTATTCAAAGAGCCTGTTGTATCTATCACGACATCACCAATACTTTGAATTTTATTATTTGCTAGATTGGCACTACTTTTTATGTTGATATCTCCTAATGAAGTTATATTTCCTAGCTCTGAATCTATCTCTCCAATATTTAAGTTTATGTTTTCTTTAGAAGAGATTGTTCCTGTATTTTTTATTCCATTTAATTGAGTTGTTATAGATTTGTCAGCACCAATTTTTCCGGAACTAGTTAGATATGAATTTTGAGCTTCGATATTTATTTTTTCAGTTGCTAAAATATCTCCTAAATTTAAAATTGATGATTTATTTCCTATATTTTTTATAGATAGGTTTCCTTTAGATTGTAAGCTACCGAAATTTTTTAGCCCATTTACTGTGTTTAAATCTAAACCACTAGCTATAATTTCTCCGGTATTTTCTAAAATATCTGATTCTATTTTTAATTTTTTAGCTCCGTATATTTTTCCACTATTAGAGAGATTATCTAAACTTTTAAGAGAGACTTCATCTGTTGATTTTATTTCACTTGTATTTTTAAAATGTTTTGATGAGATTTGTACTTTATCTTTAACCTCAATGCTACCAGAATTAAAAAAATCGCCTGTGGAATTTAAAACTAGTTTTTCTCCAAGGTTAATATTTCCTTCAGAATTGAAGTTATTTGTCAGTATCTCCATATTTTTTTGAACATCAATATTTCCAGAGTTAAAAAACTCTTTTCCAGAAGTAGATATTAAATTATTTGATGTTGTGATTGCACCCTTGTTATCAATTTTTCCATCTAGTAAAATACTACCTTTGGATGAAATATCCCCATTTATATTATTAAATAAATCGCCTGTAAGTTTGATAGATCCATCTGCTGAATGAACTTTTCCTAAAGTTTCTATTTTTTTAGCCGATACCTCTATATTATTTTTAACAGTGGTATCTTTACTTGAAAAGGTTTGTTGTAATATTGCTTGAAGTTTATCTCCAACACTTAAAGTATTGCTAATAAAAGATTTTGCTATGATATTTGCACTATTGGCGACATTAATAGCACCAGATGATTCAATAGTCTCGTTTGAACTTAAATTTAAGTCCCCTTTTGCTAGAATTATTCCATTATTCTTAAGTGTATTTTTAGTCGTTATATTGATATTAAGACCTTCAAGAACACCAATTTCTTTGAATGCAGATATTTGAGATTTAAGAGAATTTAGATAATCTCTTTCATTTTTTAAACTCTTTAACTCCTCTTCTATTTTTTGAATCTCTTTTAAATTTTCTTTAGTCAATAGGCTATCTTCTAATTTCGAGATTTGTATATTTAGCTCTTCTAATTTTTGAGCATTAAAATTTTTAACAAGATTCAAATATTCTTTTAGTCTTATTTCATCACCAGTTGAGATAAATGAATTTACCTCTATCGTAAGATTATTTTTAGCAATAACTCTTTGAGAGTTAACAATATTTAAAATTGCTTTTAAAATAATATTTTTTTCGGCTTCAATAACACCATCATTGATTAAATTTTTATTGGTATTTATCTCTATATTATTTTTAGCTAAAATCATTCCTTGATTATGAATATTTTCAATAGATTTTATATTTATATTATTTCCAGATAAAATTCCTAAATTCCCAACTTGAGATATTTTTTCTTTTAATTCTTCAAAGTTCTTTTTTAAAAGCGTAAAATAATTGAGAGCTTCATTCAAAGAAGTTAATTTTTCTGATGACACTTCATTTTTTATTTTTTCTTGTAAATTTTGTATATTTATATTGATTTTGTTCAGGTTAATTGTGATATATTGATTATATTCCATCAAATACTTTTCAATTTCTTGTGAAGAACCTGCGTTTATTAAGTTATTTATAATAGCATGAAGTTCATTTACCGCCGTTATTTGTCCTGCGTTAAAAAACTCGCCATCAATTCCTTGAATAGAAATATTAGTAGAACCAATTTTACCAAAATTTTTAATATTTTTTTGAGAAATAATTGAGATATTTTTGTCAGCTAAAATATCTCCTGTATTTAAAAAATCACCTAAAGTTGTTGTTAAAATGATATCACCATCAGTGATAATAATCTTTCCGTTTAAGCCGTTAATTAAAGATTGAGTTAGTATAGTCAAATCTCTTCCAGATATATTACCAAAATTCTCCATACTACCAAGAGATATATCAAATTTAAGTGATCCATCATCTGAAACAAATTCATTTTTATCTTTTAGATTTTGCCTAATTTCACCATGATTAGATAATCCTTTTGTAGCGGTGATAGCAATGTTATTCGCTTTTATGATTCCTTTATCTGTATTTGTTAAATTTTGTGTTGTGAGTTTTAGTTCTTTATTTGCAGAGATAATTCCGTTGTTTTCCAAAGAGTTACTGGAAATATCAATATCTCCAGTGACAGATTGGAGAGCACTATTGAGAGTTGTATCTCCGTTTACAGAAATATTTATGTCTTTATCCACAGTTAAAGCATTGGAGTAAAGTTTTCCTTCATTTTTGTATGAACCTTTGATAGTAGACAGATTTTTTTTACCAGTTATTTTTAAGTTATTTTTAGCTGATAGATTTGCTAAAATAATGTCACCTTTACTGTCTATTTCAATATCTTGAGAGCTATATATCAAACCTTCATGCTTAACTCCCAATCCTTCGTCAGTACTAATTAGTTTTATATTTTTACCGTACATAGCACCAAGTTGTGTTGCATAGATTCCATATTTATCTGTTTTAGTTACTTTTGATTCGATTATTTTAGGTGATACAAATTTGTTTTTTTCTAATGAAATTTTGTTTTCACCGGCAATAATAGATATATCTGGCGTTGGTTCATTTTTCAGACCGGATATCTCCTTCTGAATTAAAACAGTTTTAGCCAAAACATTAAAATAGGAACCGCTTGTACCTACACCATTTAGATTTATTTCCCCTCTATTTATATCAAAATTGATGTTTCCATTATTAATTGATGGTGATCCCGTAGCTAGTGTAACACCATTTGTGTTAATAAAAGTGGCACCATTAAGGGAGATTCCGTTTTCATTTGCTAAAATAAAATCTGCTTTTGTTCCAAAAATTTCGACTCCACCATTAATAGTTGAAATGTTATTTCCTTTGACTTCATTTAAAATGACAGAAGCATTTTTAGTAAGATTTGTATTTTTAGTGACATATCCCCCCAATTGAGATACTCCATGAATCATACTATTATTAAAAATCAGGGCGTTTCCACTGCCTACACTGAGATCAATAAATTTATTGTGTGATATTCCATCTTGATTTGCGTCAACAATATTAACTACATCAGCACCATTAGCGGCGGTATTCATCCCGGGTCCACCACCACTACTATCCGGTATGACATTATTTTTTTCTCTTTGTCTACTTCTTAAATCTCTAGCAAAAATAGGAGTAATACTGATTCCACCAGTAATTAAAAAAGTTACAATTAAAGACAGCGTTATTCTTTTTTTATTTTTTAGACAATGTTTAACAAGTTTTAAGTTAAGTGAAAAAATATTATTCATTTATAAATTCCTCCAGTGACGTATTATCGGTACTCTAATTTTATCTGATTTATTTATCGTCTTAATCTTAAATAGGAAACAGAAATAATAAAAAATAGGAACAGGTTTTTAAGACCTATTCCTATTTAAAAGTTAACTAAGAGGTTACTTAATTATAAAAAGTGGCTTTTTAATAATAAGTATACTTTCCGTTGATTATAAGAGTATCAGTTGGATTAAGTTGTCCCTCAGAAGTTATATTTGTTCCATTTAGTTCAATAACTCTTCCAGTTACATTACCAGAGTTACTAATATTTTTAGCAGAAAGACCTACAGATCTATTAGCTTTTATCTCTGCAGTATTCTTGATAGAATTCGTAGCATTGAACTCAACTTTATCATAGTAGTTTGTTCCAGTTGAAGTAACAGTGTTATTGTTTTCGATATTATCTCCAGTAAAGTTTATAGATCCCTTTACATCTACCTTACCGTTGTTAATAATATTTTTACCAGAAACGTATAAATTGTAAGCATTGATGTTACCACCATTTTTTACTGAATTAACCCCGTCAAAAGACACGCTTCCATGCTGTGTTGTTATATTTCCACTATTTTCAATAGCGTCACCTCTTAAAGTTGTACTTCCTGAAGAAGATAATGAAGCGGTATTAACTAGATTTTTATTTCCAGTTAACTCAATGGAGTATGCGTCTATTTTTCCGTCATTTCTTAATGTATTTGTCGCATTTAAAGCTACGTCATTGCCATTTGTTTTTATATTACCAGAGTTATTGATATCTTTAGCAGTAAAATTAACAGATCTGTTAGATATTATATCTGCATTATTTTTGATAGAGTTTATAGCATTGAACTCAATTTTGTTATAGTAGTTTGTTCCAGCGGAAGTAATAGTTTTGTTGTTTTCGATATTATCTCCAGTAAATTTTACAGAACCTTTTACATCTACTTTACCGTTGTTAACAATATTTTTACCAGAAACGTATAGATTGTATCCATTGATGTTACCATCATTTTTTACTGAATTAACACCATCAAAAGATACATTTCCATGGTTAGTTGTTATATCTCCATTATTTTGAACAGCATTACCTCTTAAAGTTGTACTTCCTGAAGAAGATAATGAAGCGGTATTAACTAGGCTTTTATTTCCAGTTAATTCAATAGAAGCAGCTTCTATCTCTCCAACGTTTCTTAATGTATTTGTCGCATTTAAAGTTATATCACTACCGTTTACTTTTATATTACCACTGTTAACGATATCTTTAGCTGTAAAGTTTGCATAACCATTAGTTGTTATATTTCCAGTGTTATCAATATTGTTTTGTGCGTTTAAAGCAATGCTTCTACCAGTTATATTTGCATTATTTTTGATAGAGTTTGTAGCATTGAACTCAATTTTATCGTAGTAGTTTGTTCCTATTGAGGTGATAGTGTTACTGTTTTCAATATTATCTCCAGTAAACTTTACAGCCCCCTTTACATCTATTGTACCGTTGTTAACAATATCTTTACCAGAAATAGATAGAGAATATCCATTGATATTACCATCATTTTTTACTGAGTCAACACCATCAAAAGATACATTTCCATGGTTAGTTGTTATATCTCCACTATTTTGAATAGCATTACCTCTTAAAGTTGTACCCCCTGAAGAAGAAAGTGCAGCAGTATTAACTAAATTTTTATTTCCAGTTAATTCAATAGAAGCAGCCTCTATCTTTCCATCATTTATTAATGAGTTTGCTGCATTTAGAGCTACATCACTGCCGTTTGATTTTATATTACCAGTATTAACAATGTTCTTAGCTGTAAAGTCTGCATAACCATTACTTGTTATATTTCCAATGTTATTAATACTGTTTTGTGCATTTAAAATAACATTTCTACCAGTTATATTTGCATTATTTTTGATAGAGTTTGTAGCATTGAACTCAACTTTCTCGTAGTAGTTTGTTGCAGTTGAAGTGATAGTGTTATTGTTTTCGATATTATCTCCTGCAAATTTTACAGATCCCTTTACATCTACTTTACCGTTGTTAACAATATCTTTACCAGAAATAGATAGAGAATATCCATTGATATTACCATCATTTTTTACTGAGCTAACACCATCAAAAGATACATTTCCATGGTTAGTTGTTATATCAGCATTATTTTTAATAACATCTCCTCTCAAAGTTGTACCGCCTGAAGAAGAAAGTGTGGCAGTATTAACTAAATTTTTATTTCCAGTTAATTCAATAGAAGCAGCCTCTATCTTTCCGTCGTTTCTTAATGAGTTTGTAGCATTTAAAGCTACATCACTACCATTTGATTTTATATTACCAGTATTAATAATATTTTTAGCTGTAAAGTTTGTATAACCGTTACTTGTTATATTGCCAATGTTATTAATATTGTTTTGTGCATTTAAAATAACATTTCTACCAGTTATATTTGCATTATTTTTGATAGAGTTTGTAGCATTGAACTCAACTTTTTCATAGTAGTTTGTTGCAGTTGAAGCGATAGTGTTATTGTTTTCGATATTATCTCCAGTAAACTTTACAGAACCGTTTACGTCTACCTTACCGTTGTTAACAATATCTTTACCAGAAATAGATAGAGAATATCCATTGATATTACCATCATTTTTTACTGAGCTAACACCATCAAAAGATACATTTCCATTTATCGCTGTTAAATCAGCGCTATTTTCAATAGTATCTCCTCTTAAAGTTGTACCTCCTGAAGATGAAAGCGTAGCAGTATTAACTAAATTTTTATCTGCAGCTAACTCAATAGAGTATCCCTTTATTTTTCCTTTATTTTTTAATGATTCTTTGGCAAGTAAACGAACACCACCATTACTTGAGTTAATATTTCCTTCATTGCTTATATTTTTGCTACTATTGATAGATATTCCACTCTTACTATTTAAGTTAGAAGTTTTACCTAAGATTAAGTCTCCATTAGCAGATATAGAAATGGAGTTTGAGGCATGAATATCAGCATTATTAGTTATTCCACCACCATTGTTAATTAAAGTTATATTTTTTCCATACATACTTCCCAATTGAGTTCCTGTTAGAACACTTGGAGTTTTGTTAGAAGATTTTGAAATTATAGGGTTACTTAAAGAGTTATTTCTAAATCTAACTTCATTTTCTCCTGCAATAATATTGACATTATCTTTTCCATCCACTTTTCCATTAATATTAATATTCTGAGCTAGGACATTTAAGTTACCGCTGTTAACAACTTCAACTCCATCTTTTCCAATGTTGATATTACCTTTTTTTACATCTACAGATATAGTTTTACTCATTGTGTATTCAGTAACTTTTCCAGTTGTAAGAGTGACACCGCTTGTATTATAGAATTTACCACCATTTACATTGATTCCGTTTTCATTTGCGAAGACAATATCAGCTCTTTTACCGAAAATTTCAACACCTCCATTGATAGAGCTTGGATTTCCTCCATTAATTTCATTTAAAATAATAGAAGCAGTTGTATTTTTCGTTAAGTTAGCATTTGCGTCTACTTTTCCTCCTAAAATTGAAGTTCCAGCAGTTGCACTGTTATTAAAGATAACATTATTATCTTTTCCAACGCTAAAGTCTTCAAACTTGTTGTGAGATACTCCGTTGTTATTAGCTTTATTGATATCAATAACGTCAGTTCCATTTTGACTGTGATATTTGTTATTTGTTGTTTTTATCACATTCGGAATAGCTCTAGTTCTTAAATCTCTAGCCTGTAATATATTTACGGTTAAACTGCATAGAATAACACATTTTAATAATAATAATTCGTTTTTCATAATTTTTTACTCCTTAAATTTTGTGATAAGATTTTTGTTATTTTATTTTATCAAAATTAGATTGTGAAATTTTTCCAAAAAAAGACCAATTATTTGGTGTTAAGTGCTAATATTATAGGAATTATTACTATGAAAGGAGAAAATAATGAAATTATGAAAAATAAAGTGTTAAAAAAATTATTGATGATAACGCTAATTTTTTCAAAATATACATATTCTGCAACAAGAATAGGTGATTATTTAGAAAAAAAAGAACAGATAAAAAATATTGAAAAAGAGTTAAATAGAAAAGAGTTGGAAGAGGTTAGTCTAAGGGATATAAACAAAATTGAAGATAATTCACTTACTTATATATTTTCAAATATAACTGTTATTGGAAATACCATGTTGGATATAGAGATATCCAAAGTGATAAAAAAATACAAAAATAGACCAATATCAGTGAATGATATTAAGAACTTAGAAAATGAATTGACAAATATCTATTTAAAGAGAGGATATGTTACATCTTATGCTGAAGTACAGGAAGGGAATATAGTTTCAGGAACTTTGGTTTTCAAAATTATCGAGGGAAAGGTAAATGTAGTTGATCCTACGGATATTAAGATAAGGTCAGCTTTTCCTAGTAAAAAAAATGATATTTTAAATATCTATGATATAGATCAAGCGTTAGATAACTTAAATCTAACTAATTTTGATACACAAGTATATATTAATCAGAGTGAGAATCAGGAATACTCAGATATTTATTTCAATGTAGAAAAAAATAATCCGCAATTAAGATTGGAAGTCAACAATAGTAATTATAAAGACAATGGAAAATATATGGTTTCGACTTTTGCTGATATTCCAAATTTACTGGAGATTAATGATATGCTAAGAGTAAATTATACTGAAAGAATGACGAAAAAAGTTAAAGATAGAGAATTTTTCTATAATATAAACTATTCAATCCCTTATAAATATTGGAAGTTTACATATAATCACAATTTAGAAGAACGAAGGAATAAAATTAAAACAAATTTTAATGTTTTAAAAACAATTACAAAAATGGAAAAAAATTATTTTAAAATCGAAAAAAATATTTATAGAAATAGAAGAAAAAAAATAAATCTATATAGTGGAGTGGAATTGGTGGAATCATTTTCCTCTTTGAACTCAACAAAAATTGATGTGTCTTCAAAAAAATATACTAATTTTAGATTGGGGTTAGATTATTTGC
>NZ_CDRRQU010000052.1:0-14004 GCF_977044495.1 Cetobacterium sp.
CACCTTTGCACATCAAAAATCCTTAAACTAAAATAATACAAAAAAAGAGGAGCAAGTCCTCTTTTTTCACCTAATTAGTTGGAATAATTCCTGCCGCAATTCTTCCTCCACCTCCGCCTAAAGGTGATGGCGTATCTGAATGATTATCACCATGCATATGGATCATCAAACTTTTTCCCTTTATCTCATCCAATGACAGTCTTGACGACAAGACTGGTTGTTGTGCTACACCTGTTGAATCTACATACAGTGCTGGTAAATCTCCTTTATGGCTATCATCTTCCCAAGGAAGTCCATGCTTTTTGGTATTTTCTGGGTCATAATGTCCTCCTGCAGCTCCACCCTTGACCGATTTTCCAGTTTTTTTATCAACCGTACTCTCTATACTTCCATGTTCATGAACATGAAATCCGTGAAGCCCCGGTGGTAATCCCTCTAAATTTGGCTTAAACTCCACCCCATACTTAGTTTCTTTAATCTCGACCGTTCCTATTTTATTTTTCGTTTCTAAATTAACCATATCTACAGTTAATGCATAACTTAAACTTGATGCTAGCAATAATGTTGCTAATGTTTTTAATCTCATAGTTTTCACCTTCCCTATTTAGTCTTCCCAACCATATTTTTTCCACACATCATCATACTTGGATGATAAAATTTCATTATACATTCTTTTAGCTTCAGGATTTTTATTCCCTTGCTCTGTAAGTGCCACCAATGCTGGTCTAAAAATTTTATTTTCATCATCTAACTCTACAAAATTTGAGTTTTTAAATCTTTTCTCCCAAGGCTTCCAAATTATAACAGCATCAACACTCTCATCTTCTTCCCATTTTTTAACGGCTAATGCACTATTTGGAGCAAAATACTTAATGTTTTTTCTCACCTTATTTATAAGAGATATATCTTTTGTTTTTCCCACCATATCTTCCCATAAACTAATTTGTCCTGCACCATCTACAACAATGACATTTACATTCTCTTTCGCCAAATCATTTATTGTTTTTAGTTTCTTAGGATTTTTATCTCTTACTAAAATCCCAGCTTCTCTAAATTTTATAGCTCTTATACTGGACTTATCAATATCTTTTAATTTATTTGTAAAATCGCTCATCATAAACTCTGAACCTGAAAAGATTAAATCTCCATTGTTCTTAGCTTGTTCTATCCAACTACCCGTAGGACCCACTTTTAAATTTATCTTTTCTTTTTTTTCGCTCATTATTTTTTCAGATATTTCTTTAAATACTGGAGCAGGACCTCCCGGACCATATATATTAACTTCGCCCAGCGCTATTATAGATGTCAAAAAAAATAAACTCAAATATTTTTTTGTCATTTTTATCCTCCATTTGTAAGTATTCTAATTTTGTATTAATTACAAAAAGACTGTAACATAAAAAAGTTTTTATGTCAAGAGCTACACAAAATAGTTAATAAACTGATATAATACTACTATCAATAATTCCAAAACATTTCAAATGAAAGCGAGCAATATATGAATAAAAAATATTTTTACAATTTTTTTCCAAATGAAGATGAGTTTTTAATAGCTTCTATTTGGGATGATATATCTCTATGCTTAGATATCGATTATCCTGTTTATGGTTCAATTTTTTTACCCCCACAAGTTTGCCTAAAACTTCGTGAAGTTTGTAAATTTATCGACATAGATATACACAAAGTGGGATTAACTCCTGAAAGTGAGAAGCAATTAGTAGTATTTACACCAAAAAATTTTGATTCTTCACTTTTAGATAAAGTTGTTACTTACTTTAAAATTGACGCATCTAATAAATTTAAAATCTTACATCATAAAGATTTTTTAGGTGCTATTATGAGTCTTGGTTTGAAAAGAGAAACTTTAGGTGATATTATTGTCAAAAATAATATTGCTTATTGTGTAGCTATAAATGATATTTTCAATATCATCAAAGATAATCTTTGTCAAATCAATACTATCCCCATAAATATCAGTAATATTTCTCCTTCCGAAATTCCTCCACTGGAATTTAAAGAGATTATCTGCACTGTCTCGTCTTTACGACTTGATTCAATTGTATCTTCCATTGTTAACTCCTCCAGAAATATCAGTACAGAATTAATTGAAAACGGAGAGGTTTTTATTAACTATAATGTTGAAAAAAGTAAAAATAAAATAATTGCCATGACTTCTATAATCACAATTCGAAAAAGAGGAAAATTTATTTTAGAAAAAAACTTGGGTGAAAATAAAAAAGGAAAAGTTAAAATTCTTATAAGACAATACATTTAAGGAGGTTTTTATGAAAACTGTTAAAACTGTTGATGCCGTAGGTATGATTTTATGTCATGATATAACAAAAATTGTTCCCGGCGAATTTAAAGGGGTCGCATTCAAAAAAGGACATATTATAGAAGAGTCTGATATTCCAGAACTACTAAAACTTGGAAAAGATAATCTTTATGTATGGGAATATCAAGAAGGTACTCTCCATGAAAACGACGCCGCTATTAGAATAAAAAAGCACGTTGCCGGCGAAGGATTAGAATTTTCTGCAATTAAGGAGGGAAAAATTGATTTTATCGCCAATACAGATGGACTTTTAAAAATTGATGTAGACGAACTTTTAAAAATAAATAGTTTAGGAGAGATTATTATTTCTACTTTGCACAATAATACACCTGTCAAAAAGGGAACAAAAGTAGCAGGAACAAGAGTTATTCCATTAGTTATCAGTGAGAATAAACTTATAGAAATGGAAACTATCTCAAAAGAGAATATTATTAAAATTTTACCTATTAAAGCTAAAAAAATAGCTATTATAACGACGGGAAATGAAGTTTTTTTTGGAAGAATAGAGGATAAATTTGGTCCTATTCTAACTAAAAAAGTTCAGGAATATGGTTGTGAAATTGTTTATCATTCCTTTTCTTCAGATGAAAAAGAGATGATAAAGGAAAAAATACAAGAAGCGCTAGACAGTCAAGCTGAACTTATTCTTTGTACTGGAGGTATGTCTGTAGATCCTGATGACAGAACCCCTCTGGCTATAAAAGAGATGGGAGGAGAGTTGATCACCTACGGTTCTCCGGTATTACCCGGAGCCATGCTATTGCTAGCTTATCATGGTGATAGAGCTATTTTAGGATTACCAGGTTGTGTTATGCACTCGAAAAAAACCGCCTTTGATTTGGTTTTACCTAGAATTTTGGCAGATGAGAAAATTACTTTCAAGGATATTGCTGCATATGGTCATGGCGGACTTTGCTTAGATTGTCCAATTTGTACTTTTCCGCACTGCTCTTTTGGGAAATAACTTTACATACTAAAAAAAGCTCCTATACAAAACTCATCTTTGTATAGGAGCTTTTATTCTAATAAAATCTCATTATCTGTGAATATTTTTTTTGCTCATTTGAATTTAATCTTTGAATCTCTTTTTTATTTTCAGCTTTATTAGAACCATTTGTGAAATCTGTTATTCCAGCCCATGGCTCTAGACAAATAAATTCACTTGAATCTGTACTTGTCCACAGTGTTAACACCGGTAAATTCTCAAATATAAATTCAACACCATGAGAGGATTTCAAATGTTTTATATTTAACTTTTGATTCTTTATTCCATCAAATACTAACGCGTCTTTAGCAAACTTTTCTTTTGATAAAACAAATTTTTCAGATACAGTTATTTTTTCTGGAATTTCAGATAAAAAAGAACCATTTTTTTCATCAATTTTGTATAGGTTACACTCTTCTCTTTTAAACTCTAAATAATAGTTCTCAAAAGTTTTATCACTGTCATAGTTACAATAAAAAGCTGTATGACCACCAATATGGTAATATATCTCAACAACATCATTATTTCTAACTATATAGTTATGATATAATGTATCTTCCACTAGTATATATTCTACTACTAAAGAGAAATTATAGGGATACCTTTCCTTTGTATATAGAGTTGGTTTTAGTTGAAATTTTGCTGTTGTATTTGTAATTTCTAAAATTTCAAACTCCAAATCTCTAGCAAATCCATGTTTAGTCATTGGAAGAGTCACTCTCTCATTTTTTCCTAAAGGATAATCTATTTCTCCACCTAAAATATTTCCTATAAAAGGAAATAAATTCGGAGCACTTTTTTTAAAATTTCCTTCAGTCCCCGGCCAAATATACTCTATATTATTATCTTTATTTATAACACTTTTCAACTCTGCACCAAACTTGTTGATTAGTACCGTTAACTTTTCATTCTCTATTTTCACCATGAGAACTATCCCCCTATTTTAAAATTAGTATTGTACTAAATTTGGAAATTGAGAATCCAATATTTCATCCATTTGAGCTGTAAATTCAGCATTTTCTTCATTTTTCAAAAACTCTTCTACATCTCCTGTAATTTCAATTTTCTCAATAATATCTCCTTGCTTTACCGAATCTACAACTTTTTGATCAGCATCAGATGCAACCTCACCAAAAATCGTATGCTTATAATTTAACCAAGGAGTTTCAACATGAGTTATAAAAAACTGAGAGCCATTTGTTTCTGGTCCAGCATTAGCCATTGCCAAAACACCTTTTTTATCAAAAACTACTCCCTCTTTAAATTCGTCTATAAATTGATACCCCGGTCCACCTGTTCCTGTCCCTGTTGGATCTCCACCTTGAATCATAAAATCTTCAATCACTCTATGAAACTTAATACCGTTATAGTAACCTCTCATTGCTAAATGTGCAAAATTTAATACTGTCACTGGTGCTACTTCTGGGAAAAGAACCAGGTTAATATCCCCTCTTGTTGTAACTATCTTAGCGTTTAATTTCACTTCTTTCATATTTCTTACCTCCATATTTTTTCCTAAAACAACTCTTGGTTTTGCAAACATCTTTTTCGAAAGAAAAAAGACAATAAATACTGCCAATAGAATCAAAATCTGCTTAAATCCTTTTTCCATTCTTACTAGTCCTCCATTTTAAAAGCTTCTTTGTATGTTTCCAGAAGTTCTCCTTCCGAAATAACCCCGTAAATTTCATAAGGCCATTTAGATTCTAACTTCTTTTTTAATTGATTGATATCTTTTTCAACTACTAAGTACTTATCCTCTATATCTCTAAGTTTTTCTCTCACTGGTTGCAGCTTATAGATTATATCAAATTGCTCCTCCTCTTGTATAGTATCTTTTAATAAGTTTTCTAAATTTTGCTCCTCTATCGCCAATTGATTATATCTAGTAAATACTTTCTCCTTTTTATCTAACAATCTATCTAATTTATATTTAAAAAATTTTTTTACAACTGTAGCTCCTGATTTCCCTTCTAATTCCCCCCTTTTTTTCAGATATTCCTGGATTTTTTCAAAAGATAAATTATTTTTTTTCCTTATCTCTTCTATCATTTCCTTAAAAGAGTTGAATTCTTCCTCATTCATTTTATCCATTTTCATCTCTAAAAGGGCACCATATATTTTTTCATATGGCAATAAAACTTTTTCTTTCAAAATCTCTTCACCTGAAATATCACCCATTTCTCTCAACTTATCTAACTGGATTGAAGTAATTTTTAAAACCGTTAAAACTACTTCTTGAGCATAACTTATAAACTCATCTTTTCTCATTATTCTCTCTCCTTCCTTCCCATAGATTTTCCAGCTAAAACTCCCATGGAACACGCCGCTTGAATATTGTATCCTCCAGTATCTCCATCAATATCTAAAATTTCACCAACTAAATATAGTCGCTCCAACTTTTTTGATTCCAAAGTTTTACTGTTTACTTCATCTAATGAGACTCCTCCTCTTGTTACCATAGCCACCTCAAATCCTCCAACTTTTGTTATCTCCATCCTATTTGAAGTCAATAGCTTAATTAAGCTCTCTCTTTTTTCTCTTGAAAGCTCTGCCAATTTTAATTCTCCATCTACATTTACAACAGATAATATTGTTTTTACAAATCTTTCTGGTAAAAAATATTGTGCCAAAAATTTTTTTATTGTTTTTTTCCCATTTCTATTCGTCTCTTCAATTAATTCTTTATTTAGATCTACATATTCTTTTCCAACATAATTTATTTCTAACTGACTTCCATTTTCAACAAATCTTGAATTATCTAGTATAGCTGGTCCACTAAAATTCGTATGTGTCAACAACACCGCTCCATTTTTCTCTATAATTTTTTTATTTTCTCTCCAGATAGCAACCCTAACATTTTGAAAACTTATTCCAGAAAGTTCTTGAAAAATGTAATCTCTTACATATATAGGAGTCAGTGCTGGTTTGGGTGGTATAATTTTATGACCAAATTCTTTTGCTATCACATAACCATCACCTGTAGTCCCAACTTCAGGATAGGATTTTCCACCAGTTGCCAAAACTAAGTTATCACAATTATATACCCCTCTATCTGTAAAAATAGAAAATATACCTAATTTTTTTTGAATTTTTTCTATTTTTGTACTTACCATTATTTCAATATTCAAACTCAACATCTTCTTTTTCAAAAGCTCTACTACATCTAAAGAACTAAATGTTTCTGGAAAATACTTTCCAGTTTCTTCCACTAGAACTAAAGGTAATCCATTCTCTCTAAAAAAATTTTTCAACATTTCTGGTGAATATCTATTCAAAGAATCTTTTAAAAATTTTCCATTTTTTCCATATTTATCAAAAAATTCTTTTGGTTTTCCAGTGTGAGTCAAATTACATTTTCCACTTCCCGCGATCAATATTTTGTTCCCTATACGTTTATTTTTCTCTAAAAGTGCTACTTTAAAACCTCTTTCTGCTGCTGTTATAGCTGTGAATATTCCACCTGGACCTCCCCCAACCACAATTAAATCAAAATTATTCATCATTTAGCTCCATAGTATTGATAGTAGTGACATTTTATTCCCCCATTATATAATTTTCTATTTTTTGTAGCCTTCTTTCCAAAAACCTCTTCAAAATTTTCGTAAGAAGTGATTATATAGTAAGACCATTTCGGAAATCTCATTCTAAAAATATCTCCCATAAGCCCATATAATCTTTCCACAGCAACATCATCTAATAATCGATCTCCGTATGGAGGGTTTACTATTATACATCCTTTTTCTGCCATTGTTTCTAACTCCAAGAAGTTCATACATTTTAATTCAATTTCCTCATCTACTCCAGCTCTTAAAGCATTGGATTTTGCTATCTCTATAGTTTCAGTATCTATATCAGAAGCGTATATTTTTACCTCTTTATCATAATCTTCTCTCGAAAAAGCCTCATCTCTTAAATCAATCCATAAATTTTCTGGTATGAGACTCCATTTTTCAGATGCAAAATTTCTATTGACTCCTGGCGCTATATTTCTCGCTATCATAGCCGCCTCTATTGCAATGGTTCCTGTTCCACACATTGGGTCTAACAATGGTCTTTCTCCGCCTTTCCACCGACTTAATAATACCAATGCAGCCGCCATTGTCTCCTTCAAAGGTGCTTCATTTATTAAATTCCTGTATCCTCTTTTATGTAATCCCTCTCCACTTGTATCAATCATAACTAAAAAAATGTCGTTATGTGCTTGAATTTTCACTCTATAATGAGCTCCTGTTTCTACAAGTTTTTCCGTTTGATAAGCTACTTTAAGCCTTTCAACTATCGCTTTTTTTACAATTTTTTGAATATCAGACTTTGAAAAAAGTTTACATTTTACTGAACTTACCCAACTTATTGGAAACTCTCCATCTATTGAAATTATATTCTCCCAAGGTAGCCTCTTAATATTTTCAAATAGATTATCAAAAGTTAATGCCTTAAACTCCCCCATCTTTATAAAAACTCTATCAGCACATCTTAAATGTAAATTAGCTTCTACAATATCCTGCTCATTTCCATCAAATTCAACTCTTCCATTAAACGCTTCAATATTTTCAAACCCTAACTCTTTACACTCATCTTTAACAATACTTTCTAATCCCATTGTTGTTGATGCTATCAACCTAAACTTTTTACTCATCTATTCACTCCTTCTTTTTAAACGCTCTAAATATATAAATTTTATAACTACGAACACTGGAACTCCTAAAAACATTCCTAAAGGTCCAAAAAAACTTCCACAGACCATCACTGCCACGATAGTCCAAAAACTACTCATTCCAACAGATTCCTCCATTATTTTTGGTCCAATTACAAACCCATCTACAGCCTGCCCTATCCCAATAGCTATAAAAAGATAGACTACTTTCAATGGTGCCGCCAACAAGATTAAAAATGTTGCTATTGTTCCAGCTACTATAGATCCCACATAAGGAATCATATTTCCTATTCCCACCATAACTCCACTTAAAAGAGCATATGGCACTTTTGCTATCAAAAGTACTAAAAACACTAAAAAACCTACAACTGTAGACGTCAATATTCTACCTAAAATATATTTTAAAAATACATCATTGACTTTTCTAACAAATTCTACACCATATCTGGCTTTTGATTTCGTAGTAAAAAGTAATAAAACATTTTCTAAAAATTCCATAAAATACTCTTTACTATACATTAAATAAAGAGAAATAAAAACTCCAATAAAAAAATTAATTACTCCCATTAAGCTTCTTAAAACTCCAGCTCCCAACCCAAAAGCTAAATTTTTAAAATTCCCTAAATTAGTTTTTGTAAAACTTATAAGATTATTTTCTATCTCTTTAGGATCAAAAAATAATAAATTCTTTTCTTTTAAAAAATTTATTAAATACTCCGCATTTGAAGTTAAACTTGTTAACATTGTTGGAAACTTCTCCACCAAATCACTTATACTATTTATGATATTTGGTATAATAATTAAAATTAATCCAATAATGACAGCGAAAACTATTATTAAACTTATCCCAATTGATAACGATCTTCTCATTCTTACCTTATTTTCAAGTATTTTTACAAGTGGGCTAACTAATACCGCTATAAAAATAGCATATATAAATGGTGTTATTGAACTAACCATCTGACCTATAATAGAAGTCAGTTCATTATTATATTGCAAAAATGTTTGAATTAATACAACAAACACTCCAACTATAAAAAGATGAAAATATTGTTTTTTCATAAAATCTCCTCTTCTATAAATCTAAATATTCATTTTATTACAAAGTCTATATCATCTGTTTTTTCATTTACTTTTCCAGTCACTTTAATTATCAGTCTATCGGGGACTCCAATTATAACTTCTCCCGGCTGTCCTATCCACCCCTGCTTTACATTTAGTTTCAACGGAGAGTTTGAAGTTGTAACTCTTATTTTTTTATCTTTTATTTTTACATTAACCCCACCTATATCGGTCGGAACAAAAATATCTTTTTCCTCTACCTGCAATGGGTATACATATTTCAATTGATTATTCACATAGACCTCAGCACTAGCAGCATCTGTTGCTTTAAACTTTGTTATTTGAAATCCTAACACAACAAATAGACCAATCAATACTATATAAACTACTATATCCCCTTTTCTAAAATATTTTTTTTTCTTTTTCACAAACACACCTACTTAGCTTTTCCTATTTTTTCACCCATGTACACTTTAGTTTCTATCCCTTTACTACTATTTTCTAAAATATCCCTATCAAATTCCACTTTATCTTTCTGAAAAAGTAAAATACATGAAGAGCCTCCAAAGAAAAAATATCCTTTTTCTTCACCTTTTTTTATCAACGTATTTGGCTTGTATGTTTGCTTTATTCCACCTACCATTGTAGCGCCAATTTCACTTAAAACTATTTCTCCAAATTTTTTAGTCTTTAAGACTGAAATCTCTCTTTTATTCTCACAATAAACTCTAAAATTCTTTTTTATTGCATAAGGTGATACAGAGTAATAGTACCCATCAATTAACTTAGACTCACCTATTATTCCTTCTGCTGGAAAATGAAATCTATGATAGTCAACTGGTGCCAATCTTATAATCACTATTGTTCCATCTTGAAATTTTTTAGCTTCCTCTTTATCCATTAAAAACTCTTCTAATGTAAATTCATCTCCCTTTAGAAAAAATTTTGTTGTTTCTTTTAAATCATCAAAAACTAATATTTTTCCATCTGCTGGGGAAATCAATGAATCTTCGTTGTCATCTATCTCTCTTGCTCCCTCTTTTAGCTCTCTTATAAAAAAATCATTAAAAGATATAAACTCTTCAATTCTTTTCTTCGATTCGTTCATGTCTATAGAGTTTTCTTCTACAAAGGGTTTTATTTTTTCTATTGATGATCTCTCTGACATCTTTTTTCCATAATAATCTGTTAAAAATTTTTTTCTAACAACTAAATTTAGAGGTAATTTTCCTAAAGGATTATAATACAAAAATTTTAAAAATGCTTCTCCCGGTGGAATTTCTGTTTTTATTTCCCCAGTTTCTCTCTCAATATAATTAATTTTATCAAAACTCATATACTTACTCCTTCTATATATTAATTTTTTATTGTATAATAATTACAGTAAAACTTATGGAGGTTAAAATGAAAAAAATAGCATTAATCGCTCATGACAACATGAAATCAGAAATGGTTAGCTTCGCAAAAAAATATGAGCACATCTTAGCAAAATACCCTCTCGTTTCAACTGGTACAACTGGACTTAGAGTTATGGAAGCAACCAATTTAAAAATTCACCGTTTTAAATCAGGACCAATAGGTGGTGATCAACAAATTGGTGCCGAAGTGGCTACTGATAATATCGCAGCTATTTTATTTTTTAGAGATCCTCTGACATCTCAGCCCCACGAACCAGATATATCTGCACTCATTAGAATTGCTGATGTTCATAAAGTTCCAATCGCCACAAATTTAGCTTCCGCTGAATTACTTATTATTGGTTTAAATAAATGACTATAATAGGCTGACAACAAGTCAGCCTATTTTTTAATTTATTTGGCTTTTTATCTCTTTAATAAGAGTATATTTTAACTCAAGTAAATCATTGGACAAGTCTACCTTATATTGATGCGGATTTTCCAACCTTTTTCTTTCTTCTGATACTTTACTTAATGAATCTAAATAGTACTCTCTAGAATTCAAAACATTCCTAAGTTCAGCACTTTCTTTCATTACCACACCATTTTTTACAAATTCACGTGTTATCTTTTTATAGGTATATTCTCCACATCTTAATAAGCTCGACTTAAATTCATATTTTTCATCTCTAATTAATAAATCGTCTCCTTTTAATAATTTATTTTTATCGGAGTCCTCATTCACAAGAGTTATTAGGTCAGCATATGCAAATCCCTCTTTATCATAAATTCTATAGACCTCTTTGAAGCCCGGATTTGAAATTTTTATGACATCCTCCGAAAGTTTTATAACAGGTTTGTAGTCAATTTCTACAATCTTATAAACCCCTCCAAAACACGGGTTAGATTTGCTCACGGCAATAGCATCTCCTACGCCAAAAATATCCACACAAGCACCTTGCTCTTTTAGAGATTTTATCAGAGCCTCATTTAAAGAGTTTGTTAAAAATATCTTTGCTTTTTTTAAACCTGCAGCATCCAACTCTTTTCTACATTTTTTTGATAAGTATGCCAAATCACCAGAATCGATTCTAACTCCATAATTTCCTCTGTATGAATCATCTATTCCATTATCTTTAAAACTTTGAATTGCATTTTTTAAACCTATTCCCAACGTATTATATGTATCTATCAATAAAATTAAAGAATTTGCTTTTCTTTCTCTTCTATATTTTATGAAAGTATCAAACGCTTTTTTTTCGGCCGAAGCTCCAACACCAAAAGCTTGTATAAATGAGTGTGCCATTGTTCCAACACTGGGAACACCATATTTATACTCTGTAACTATATTAGAGTGTGATAAACATCCTCCTATTATCGAGGCTTTTGTTCCTGATACCGCACTGTCAAACCCGTGTGCTCTTCTGCTTCCAAACGAACTAACTGGAATTGGGTAAGCTGCTCTTGTTATTCTAGAGGCTTTTGTTGCTATAGCTAGTTGCATATTCATTAAATTCAAAATTGGCGTTTCTAAAATTTTAGCTTGAATTAGAGGAGCTTTTATTGAAATTATAGGTTCATTTGGATATGCAATTTCCCCATCTCTCATAGCATAAATATCTCCTGTAAACTTCATTTTTACTAAATATTCTAACAGATGCTCCTCCTCTATTATTTTAGAAAAATACTCTCTTTTTTCATTTTCAGTGGTTTCATTCAAAATTTCAATCAACTCAATTACTTCTTGAACTCCCGATACAACAGCAAAACCGCCATCTTCAGTCTTTCTAAAGTACATATCAAATATGGCTTCCTTCTCTTCCATACCTTCCATTAAAAATATATCACTCTCTGTATACTGATACCTATCCGAATTAATAACTTTTGCAAAATCTGTTAAAATCCTTTCTCTCCCCATATTGTACCTCTTCATAAAATATTTATTTTTAATTTTCTCAATAATTATATCATTTTTATGGTATAATTAGCAATAAAAATAGAAAAGGAGTTGCTTTATGAGAGCTGTTATACAGAGAGTTAAACGTGCCAGCGTGACAGTTGATAATCAAATAACTGGAGAGATTAAACAAGGGTTTCTTGTTCTTTTAGGAGTTACCCATACAGATACCGAAAAAGAAGTCGATTGGTTAGCAAAAAAAATTACTGATTTAAGAGTTTTTAATGACTCTGAAGATAAAATGAATTTAGGATTAAAAGATGTCAATGGTGAACTTTTAATTATTTCTCAGTTCACTCTATATGGAAACTGTATCAAAGGGCGTCGTCCTGCTTTTGTTGATGCTGCTAAACCAGATTTAGCAAATGATCTGTATGAAAAATTTCTAAAAAAATGTAAAGATTTTGGATTTAAAACTGAAGCTGGTATTTTTGGAGCTGATATGAAGGTTGATCTTCTAAATGATGGTCCCGTTACTTTAATTATAGATACCGAGCAAAGGTAAAAAAAGAAGATCAAATTTCCCTAATCAGGAAACTGATCTTCTTCATTATTTTATTATAACTTTTTTAATGCTTCTAAAGCAGCGTCATAATTAGGCTCTTCTGTAATCTCTTTCAAATACTCAGTATAAGCAACTTTCCCTGCCTTATCTACGATAATTACAGCTCTTGAAGTTAATCCAAGTTCTTTTATATATAGCCCATAGTTATGAGAAAACTCTCTATCTTTATAATCTGAAGTCGTCATTGCATTTTTAATATCTTTAGCCCCACAGAATCTGCTTAATGCAAAAGGTAAGTCCATAGAAACTGTTAAAATAACAACATCCTCTAATTTCGCAGCCTCTTTATTAAATCTAATTGTTTGTAATTCGCAAACAGGTGTATCTATTGATGGCATAGCTGAAATAACTACAGTTTTTCCTTTTAAATCATTTAAAGAAAGAGGTGATAGATCAGTTTTTGTAACAGTAAAGTTAGGAGCAACATCTCCAACAACAATCTCTTTTCCTACTAATGTTAAAGGACTTCCACCAAATGTAATAACGTCTTTTCTTTCCATAATAAAACCTCCTAATTTTTGTATCTAAATTATACTTTTTTAGTGTATAAAATGCAAGAAAAATTTTTGAAATTTTTTACATCATCCGCTCCACTTAATATCATGCTTTGATAAAGCTGACTTTTAAGTGTCTCAAGAATCACCTTAACTCCCTCTTGTCTTCCTCCAATAGATCCCCAAATTATAGGTCTCCCAATTAAAACTCCAGAAGCCCCAAGTGCCAGATACTTAAGAATATCACCCCCTTCTCTTACTGCCCCATCTGCTAAAACGATTATATCATTCCCCACAGCCTGAGATATCTCTTGCAAAACTTCAGCAGGAGCAAAAGTTTCGTTCAAGCAACGTCCTCCATGATTAGAAACTACAATAGCAGCCGCCCCAGCTTCAACACACATTTTTGCTTCATCAACAGTTAAAATTCCCTTTATAATAACAGGCAGAGTTGTTGATGAAGTAATCTCTTTTAAATCTGCCAAAGTTTTAGGCCCTACTGGTTGATTAAACAACTTCATTGTAACAAGACCTGCTCCATCTACATCAATT